>NZ_JBSSCV010000018.1:0-67556 GCF_054060065.1 Thermostichus sp. MS-CIW-37
GAGAATCGACAAGTGCGGGGAGTCCATGTATCCCGACGCTGATGCTTTGCATACAGGGCGGGACTTATAGCTCCCCGCGCCCCTCCTTTGTTAACCTACACTACCAGGACTCTCGGCCCGTAGGCTCCCGGCTGCAGGGATCCATTCACCCAGCTGTGGCTGCCGAGGATGGTGCCTGCTGGAATCTGAGCTTGGGATCCCAAACGGGTGTGGGCGCCGATGTAGCAGGGGGCGTGCAGTTGAGCGCTGGGATGGATCTCAGCCGTTTTGTGCACCCATATCCCCGGCGCCTGTTGCTGCACATTTTCTAAGGGAAAATCCGTCATTCGGCCCAGAAGAATGTCCAGTTGGCCGTGGTAGTAGCTGGCCGGCGTGCCCAGATCCCGCCAGTAGCCTGCGTGGAGATAAGCTTGCATCCGTTGCCCTTGCCTGAGCAAATCGGGGAAGATACGCCGCTCAAAGCTGAGGGGATCCCCACTGGGGTAGTCTTTAAAAATGGCCGGATCCAAGACATAGGTGCCGGCGTTGATCGTGTCGGTGGTGAGGGTGAGGGCTTCTGCAGGGGTGGGTTTTTCCCGAAAAGATTGGATCTGGCCCCCTTCCCCAACTTCCACCAGGCCATAGGCGGTGATATCTTCCACGCGGGCGAGGGTGAGGGTGGCAATGGCCTTGCTCTGCACATGACATTGCATCAACGCCTGCAAATCCAGATCCGTGAGGATGTCGGCATTGAAAACCACCAAGGGATCCCCGGTGAAATAGGGCTGAGCCAGCACCAAAGCTCCTGCCGTATCCAAAGGCGTCTCTTCAGGAATGTAGCGGAGCTTCACCCCCAAAGCAGCGCCATCTCCCAGAGCAGCCTCAATTTGTTGGCCCAGATAACCCACGCTGAGCAAAATATCTGTCAGGCCGGCTCGGCGGCAGCGCCCGATCAGCCACTCCAAAAAGGGCACATCCAAAAGGGGCAACAAAGGCTTAGGCTGCAAAAAGGTAAAAGGCCGTAAACGAGTTCCTTTCCCACCCGCCAAGATCACCGCTTGCATAACCACCCTCAACCCCGTTCTCTTCCAAAGATATTGACATCCTCTCCGCCCAATTGCTAAGGGGGATCCATTGGGTCGAGCCAAATGTTTTCTGCTACCCAGAACGTCGATTCTCCGTTGCCCACAGAGGGATACGGATTGCCCCCCCGGGCAACACAGCACGAGTCTTGATCGCAAGTCTCAGGGGATGCCTTTCTGGAGGAGATATTTCAATCTCAATTGGGATTCATAAGCTCAATCCTGAGACAGTTGATTTGCCTTTTTTAGAGCATGTTTGGAGAATTGCGACCCGCTCGCCCCAGTCGGGAATAGCCACCCAAAGCGGCAGTGTCAGGTGATACTACCTTGCAACGGGAATTGTGACAGCCTTGGATAGCTTGGATGGATTCCAATGGGTTTGCCCTTCACCTTCATCTGAGGTTTTGCCGATGTCTGTTTCTCGACGCCGATCCCTACAAGCCCTTTTCTTGACCCTGGCCGGATGCTGGGCTTTAAGTGCACACCAGGGATCCCTGCTGGCCCAAAGCAGAGACCTGTTGGCTCAAATTCAAGAGCGCGGGGTACTCCGGGTTTCCACCGACTCCAATTACCGTCCTCAGAGCTACCGCAACCCTGACGGCACTTGGGAAGGATTTGATGTGGATGTGGCGCGCGAGATTGCCAGGCGCTTGGGGGTAGAGGCTGAGTTTCTGGATATCAACTTCGATGTCATCACCGCCGGATCTTGGAATGGCCGCTGGGATGTCAATGTCGGGTCGATGACCGTGACTGCCGAGCGCCAGAAAGCTCTGCTGTTTACCATTCCCTACTACTACACCCCCGCCAGCTTCGTGGTCCACCAAGCCTCGACCTTGACCGATATCGCCGCTTTGGAAGGAAAGCGAGTTGGGGTGGGCACCGCCACCACCTACCAAGCCTACCTGGAGGGCAACCTCACTCTGGAAGGAGAGACCATCCAAGTTCCGGCCCCGCGGGTGGACATTCGCATCTACGACACCGATAGCCTGGCTCTGCAGGATTTGGCACTGGGGGATGGCACCCGCCTGGATGCAGTCTTGACAGCTTTGCCGACGGCTGAAAACGCCATTCGGGAAGGACTGCCCCTGAAAACTCTGGGGGATCCGGTCTACTATGAAGCCTTGGCTGTGGCCTTGGATCGCTCCAGCCCTGCCCCTTCCGAGAGCTTGCAAGCCAAAATTAACGAAATCTTAGAATCCATGCATGCGGACGGCACGCTAACAGCCCTCTCGAAGCGGTATTACGGCATTGATCTGACGAAAAAAGCTGAGTGAGCAAAGACTCTATCCCACTGGAGCAGCCCATTTACCCACCGCCCCGGATTCGAAAAGGGATCCCGTTCCCGGTGGCCCAGGGGTTGTGGTTGGTTTTGTGGCTGCTGTTGTTGGTGTTCACCTTCAGCGGGGTACAGTTGGAGTTGGCCGGGATCCCCATCCGTACCTTGCGTCTCAACGGCAACTTTGTGCGCGAGTGGTGGTGGTTCATCTCGCAAGGGGTGGGCACTACTTTTCAACTGTCCTTGGTCTCCATCCTCTGTGCCACCACCTTGGCCTTTTTGTCGGCACTGGCGGGCCTCTCCCAGATTGCCCCTCTGAGCAGCCTCTCCGCTCTGTATGTCTCGTTGATGCGAGGCACACCTCTATTTCTGCAGTTTTTGTTCATCTACCAGGCTTTGCCGCAACTGGGCCTGGTGTTCGGCTCGTTTACTTCGGCGGTGCTGGCCTTGAGCCTGAACTATGGCGCCTACATGAGCGAGATCTTCCGGGCCGGGATCCAAGCCATTCCCGTCGGGCAGCGGGAAGCCGCCTATGCCCTAGGGCTTAAGCCTTGGCAAACCCTATGGTGCATTGTTCTGCCGCAAGCTTTTCGAATTGTCTTACCGGACATTGGCAACCAATTCATCGCCATGCAGAAAGACACTGCCCTGGCCAGCGCCATTGCTTTGCAGGAGTTGATGGGCCGGGCTCGACAGGCGGGTTTGCCGCGCCAACATTTTTTTGAGGCTTTGGTGGTGGCAGCGCTGTGGTACTGGCTGCTGACGTTGATCTTGTCGTTTTTCCAGGGGCGCTTGGAACGGTACTTGGCCCGCTAGAGGAGCGCAGAAATTGGGGAATGGATCACCTAGCCAGCAGAAGGGCCTGCAGAACTGATAGAGTTTTGGCACCTCTGCCTTCCCATTGCCCATGACCAAGCCCAAAGCCGGGATCCTCTACAACGACGCCAAACCCGCCGCCAAACGCAGCAGCGAAACCCTAGCCCGCTGGTTTCAGGAGCAGGGCTGGGAAGTCTGTGTGGCCCCCAACTGGGGCGGTATCCTCGGCTATGCCAAGCCCGACAGCCCCATCTGCCTGACCAGAGTAGATAGCCTGGCCCCGGCTGGATTTGATCAAACCATGAAGTTTGCAGTGGTGTTGGGGGGAGATGGCACCGTCTTGGCAGCAGCGCGGCAACTGGCCCCCAAAGGGATCCCCCTGTTGGCGGTGAACACGGGCCACCTGGGCTTTCTGACGGAGACCTACCTTTCTCATCTAGAGGAGGCAGCCAGCGCCGCCATTGCCGGGGAATACACCCTGGATCGCCGCAGCATGTTGCTGGTGCAAGCCTACCGAGGGCAGGAATTGCGCTGGGAGGTCTTGAGCTTAAACGAGATGGTGCTGCACCGCGAGCCTTTGACCAGCATGTGCCATTTCGAGATCACCATCGGGGATCACTCACCTCTGGATGTGGCTGCCGACGGAGTGATTTTGGCTACTCCCACCGGCTCGACGGCTTATGCCCTCTCGGCGGGTGGGCCGGTGATCACACCGGGGGTGCCGGTTTTGCAGTTGATCCCCATCTGCCCCCATTCCATGGCCTCGCGGGCCTTGGTCTTTCCCGATTCGGAGGAGGTGTGGATTAGCCCCGTTACCCCTCAGCCGCTGGTTTTGGTGGTGGATGGGAATGCCGGCTGCTATATCATGCCGGAAGACCAGATTCGGGTGGTACGTGCCCCCTATTGGACGGATTTGATGCGCCTGCGCCGACCGGAATTTTTCCGCGTTATGCGCGAGAAATTGGGGTGGGGACTGCCCCATGCTTCCAAGCCCACGTCGGTGGAGCTGCCTTGAAACAGAAGCGGATCTCAGCTTTTGCCCAGCTTCAGCATCTGATCCACCACCCCTAGGGTTTCTTCGTAGAGGTAGTCGGGACCAAGCCGCTGCAACTCGGCAGCCAGCAGGGTGTCGAGGGAGTCCTGCTCCAGGGGAGCCACCTGGCGAATCACGCACCTCTGAGCGCCCCCCATGGCTTCCATGCGCATACACCCTGTGGTTTCGGAGCACAGCACGGTACAGGCGTCGGCTTCCTGGTTGCTGGAGGTGAGGCGCAGCCCGATGAGATCCCCCGGCTGGCTGATTTCCGAGGCCAAGGGCACAGCCGCCAGTTCTGCCATCACCTCGCCGCCCCTTTGGGTTTGCAAGCGGATACGGTCGATCTGGTAATCGTGCTCCTGAGCCTGAACCCGCTCTGTGGGAGTCCACCCCAGGCGACCGGCCAGCCAGCCCAGGAAGAGGAACGCCTGGCAGGGATTGCCGGCTTTGTAGTCGAGGTTCACACGATCCACAAGGTAGAGGGACTCTCGCCGGTCGGGAGGGTCAAAGGCTTGGGCGGTGAGTTCCTGCCAAGGCAGCAGCCGCCGCCAGTTGAGATCCCCACAGTGGCGCCCCTCACCCACCAAGAGGTGGATTTCCTGCAGATCTTCTTCTGGATTGACAAAGCCCCGCGAATCGACAATGACCCGATTGCTCAGGGCCACCAATTTTTGAAACAGCAAGCTGTTCAGATCCAGATCCCCCTGCCACCACAAAAAGGTGGGCAAGTTGGGGATCAGCAGCGAGGCGACCGTGCTGCAGGCCCGCACAAAGGCCGATTCGGGCGCTTTCAGGGTGATGTATTCGCAACAGACCAACGAGCTGCGCTGCTCGCGGGTCACCGGGCAATAGGCGGCCACCTGGGCCTCGATGGCATCGTCTGGGGATCCCTCTCGTTTGGCGCGCAGGTCAATGACGCGACAGGGGTTCTGGGTGGCGATGGCTTCGACGGTGGGGGAAGGCAGCAACAGCGCATCGTCCAGAGATTCGTACACCACCAGGGTAAAGGTGGCAGCGCGGGCGGCAACGCTCTCTCCTTTGGAAGACCAGATCTTGTTCAGCTCCTGCTCAATATCTTCGATGGAGACATCTTTCGGGGTTTGTAGGGGCAGGACGGCAGCAGATTGATCCATAGTCTCCTCCTGGAGTGGACTCTTGCTCGATTCTAGGCAGGGGGGTCGGCTGGCCGGGAAGGGCTTAAGGCGAGGTACAGATTGACCAACTCAAGCCTGCTCTCCGCACTTGCTCCAGGAAACTCGAGGCTCAAGCAGGCCGAGGCTGGATGTTCAGCTCCAAGGGGCAGGCGGGATCCCCTGTCAACAGGACTCCGCGGCCATTGGCGTGTAGGTGCCGCACAATCCAGTACAGGGTTTCTATGCGCTCCGGGCAGCCCAGTTTCTCTGCCAGTTGGGGCAAAGTCAGGGATCCCTGGTGCTCCTGCACCGTCTCTAGCAATCGCCGTTGCAGCTCCAAGACAGCGCTGGCGGCTTTCTTGCCTGCTTCCACCCCCGGTTGATGGTAAGCGTTGATCTGAATTAGGGAGGCGTAGAGGCCCACGGCTCGTTCGTAGAGGGCGATCAAGGCCCCCACCGAGCGGGCATCTACCCGTGGCAGCGTTACGGTAATGGAGTCGCGACCGTTTTCGTAGAGGGCCTGGCGGGTACCCTGCAGCAGGCCGCTCAGGTAGTCACCACTGGTCACCTGCGGCTCCACGCAGGGGGAAGGGATCCCAGGCTCCCGATCCTGGAGCACCTCGATGAAAGTCACAAAGAAGTTGTTCAAACCATCCCGCAACTGCTGGACGTAGGCATGTTGGTCGGTGGTGCCCTTGTTGCCGTAAACGGCGATGCCCTGCTCCACACGGTTGCCGTTTAGATCGTGGGATTTGCCCAGGGATTCCATCACCAACTGTTGTAAGTAACGGCTAAACAGCAGCAGGCGATCCTTGTAGGGCAAAACCACCATGTCCTTGCGCCCTTGGCCTTGACCGACGATGTACCAGGCCATGGCCAGCAGAGCGGCGGGATTGCGCTCCAGGTGGGGCAGGCGGGTGGCCTCATCCATGGTGGCTGCCCCGGCCAGCAAAGCCCGGATATCGATGCCCTGCAACGCTGCCGGCAACAGGCCCACCGGGGACGTTTCGGAGGTGCGCCCCCCCACCCAGTCGAAGATGGGGAAGACCTCCAACCACCCCTCCTGCCGCGCCTGCTGCTCCAATTGGCTGCCGGGGCCGGTGATGGCCACCGCATGGGCAGAAAAAGGGATCCCAGCCTTTTGGTAGGCCAGCTTCACCTCCACCAAGCCATTGCGGGGCTCTGGGGTGCCGCCGGATTTGGAGGTGGTGATCACCAGGGTTTGCCCCAGTTTGTTGGCCAGCCGCCCCAGCACCCGGTCAAACCCGTCGGGATCCGTATTGTCGATGAAGTGGATATTCAGAGGGGGGTGCAGCGGAGCCAGGGCCTCCGCCACAAATTGCGGCCCCAGAGCTGAGCCGCCAATGCCGATGCAGAGCAGCTCGGTGAACCGTCCCCCCCCGCTGGCCGGGATGGTTCCGCGATGGATCTTTTCGGCAAAGGTTTCCACTCGCTCAATGGAATCCTGAATGGCCTGCCGGATTTCAGGGGTGGGAGCCAGCTCGGGCGCCCGCAGCCAATAGTGGCCCACCTGGCGGCCTTCGTCGGGGTTGGCAATGGCTCCTGCCTCCAAAGCCTGCATATCGGCAAAAGCCTGGGCAAAGCGAGGCCGTAGCGCTTCCACCTGAGGGGGAGTGAAACGGATGCGGCTGATATCGACGAAAATCTCCAGGCCGGGATGGTAGTAAAGCCAATCGCAGTAGCGCTGCCAGAGTTGGAGGCTGTCCATGGGATCCCTTTTGCCGAAATCCCTAACCAGCTTACCAAACTCTTTCTTACTCCCAGCCGAGGGTTGTGCGCTCCAGCCAGGACTGATCCAAACTGATGAGTGCCTCTTTGACCCCCACACCGGTCTCAGGGTGACGCCAGTCGGGAGCGATCTCCCCCAAGGGAGCTAAGACAAAAGCACGTTCCATCATGCGGGGGTGGGGCAACGTCAGCTCAGGGCTGTTCAGGATGCGGCTGCCCATGGCCAGCAGATCCAAATCCAGGGTTCTGGCCTCCCAGCGGATGCGCCGCACCCGTCCTGCCTCCTGCTCGATGGCCAGCAGCGCCCCGAGCAACTCCAGGGGAGACCGGTAGGGGGGAAAGGGATCCAACGCCACCACTGCGTTAAGGTAGTCAGGCTGTCCGGGTGGCCCCCCTTGGGCTGGGCTGCGGTAGAGACTGGAACAGGCCACCACCTCTCCCAACCGGCGCAACTTCTGCACAGCCAAGCGCAACTGCTGCAGCGGATTCCCCAGGTTGCTTCCCAGGGCAACATAGGCCAGGTCACGATTCATGAGGCTTCCGCCCTGCTTACGGCTCGCCGGCGGTCGACCTCGACGTAAACATCCTCGAACAGCCCCGGCAGGGGAGCATGGGGCTTGTGAACCCGCACAGTTAGGGCCTCCAGTTGGGGATAGCTCTGCCACAGCCGCTCTGCGATCTGATCCGCCAAGGTCTCGACCAAGCGGTAGCGTTGGCCGGTCACCTCCTGCCGCACCCTCTCGTACACCTGGGCGTAGTCCACCGTGCGCGAGAGGTCATCTTGGATCTCGGCTAGGGAAAGCCGCATCTCCACGTCCACCACAAAACGCCCACCCAAAACTGCTTCCTCCGGGCAGTGGCCGTGATAGGCATGAAAGACGAGGCCCTGCAGCACCAGCCTACCCTGCATCATGGTGCAGAGCTTCCCAAGTGGCAAGGGCGGAAACATGAGCCGGCACGTTGTGAACCCGTACCAGGGCAGCCCCCCGGCTGGCTGCAAACAGGTGCACGGCCACGCTGGCGCTGTCTCGCTGATTAGGTACGGCAATGCCGGAAAGCTTACCCACAAAACTTTTGCGGGAGGCCCCCACCAAGACCGGGTAGCCGTAGGCCACCAGCCGCGGTAGGGCTTTAAGCAGGACTACATTCTGCTCGGCAGTTTTGGCAAAGCCTAAGCCCGGATCCAAAACAACGCTGGGCACGCCCGCCGCCAGAGCCCGCTCCGCCTGTTCCCTGAGGAAACCGAAAACCTCCCCCTCCAGGTCAGCATAGTCGGTCTGCTGCTGCATGGTGCGCGGCTCTCCCCGCATGTGCATGATCACCGCCGGCACCCCCGCCTCAGCACAGACCTGTATCATTTGGGGATCCCGCAGCCCGGTTACGTCGTTCACCAAGTGGGCGCCGGCAGCCAAAGCCGCCGCTGCCACCTCCGGCTTGCGGGTGTCGATGCTGATGGGGATCCCGGATCCTTCCAGGGCCCGGATCACGGGCAAGACTCGGTCGCATTCCACCTCCACTGATACCGGCTCCGCTCCCGGACGGGTGGACTCGCCGCCAATATCCACGATCAAGGCCCCTGCCGCTGCCATGGCTTTGGCTGACTGCACAGCCGCTTCTGCAGATCCCCACAGGCCGCCATCGCTGAAGCTGTCGGGGGTAACGTTTAGCACCCCCATCACCCCAACGCCCCGCCAAGAAAGACGGTAGCCCTCTGGCGTCTGTTCTGCCCCAGGCAGAGGACGTCGGGAGATCAAGCTGGTAACACCCATAACCGCTGCAGGCTGCCGTGTTGCAAAAGCAGGGGGAAAAGTCTCCCACTGCCTAGGATGGTATTGCCGTCAATCCCAAGGCTGGCGCAAGCCCAACAGGATTCTACAAAATTTTTTACAACGTCCTTACAGAGCCACGATTGGTGAAAGGCTGCCCCTGCCGGCTCAAGCGCAAGGAATGGCCCCCGCCGACAGAGGAAGCTCTCCCGCTCTGGCTAGAACATGATGTCGTCTTCCGAACGACCCCAGATGCACCAAATGATAGAGGCAAAGATTGCCATGTAAACCCAGGCCATCGGGCCGTATTGCAGCAGATCCATCAATACATCCCTAAAACATTTGTTTATCTAGTCCAATTATTGTGATGTTTCGTTACAGCGTCAACAGTTCTCTCAGGAAAGGGCTGCTTCTCAGACCCAACTGGAGCTAAGGCGCCAAGCTGGGATCCCTTGTCCAGGGCGGGTTAAGTCTTTTTGCCTAAAGACAGGGAGCAAGTCTTCAGTTTCTGAGAAAACCCAGCTTGCCTGAGAGATGCAGGAGGATAGGGAACTAGACATTGAAGCGGAAGTGCATCACGTCCCCTTCCTGGACGACGTAGTCTTTGCCTTCGCTGCGCAGCAGGCCCTTTTCTTTGGCGGCATTCAGGGATCCCGCCGCCACCAGATCGGCATAGGCCACCGTCTCGGCCCGGATGAAGCCCCGCTCAAAATCGGAGTGGATCACCCCGGCTGCCTGAGGAGCTGTAGCTCCGACGGGGATCGTCCAAGCGCGGGTTTCTTTGGGGCCAGAGGTAAAGTAGGTGCGCAAGCCCAACAGCTCGTAGGTGGCCCGGATTAGGGATTTCAGCCCGCCTTCTTTCACCCCCAACGAATCCAGATAGGCCTGTCGCTCGTCGGGGGGCAGCTCCACCAGTTCCGCCTCCACCTGGGCTGAGACCACCACCACCCCTGCCCCTTCCGCCTCGGCAAATTGCCGCACCTGCTCCACCCAGGCATTGCCGCTGGCCAGATCCGTTTCCGCCACATTGGCGGCGTAGATGACTTTTTTGCGGGTGAGCAGCCCCAATCCTTTGATCAACTGCTCTTCTTCTGGGCTGAGGGGTACCAGGCGAGCCGGCTTGCCCTCGTCCAAGGCAGCCTGTAATTGTTCCAGAGCCTGCAACTCCAGTTGGGCGGTTTTGTCGGACTTGGCCTGCTTGCGCACCCGCTCTATGCGCCGCTCGATCTGGGCCAGATCCGCCAGGGCCAGCTCCAGGTTGATCACCCCGATATCCCGCAAGGGATCCACCGATCCGGCCACATGCACAATGTTCTCGTCCTGGAAGCAGCGCACCACATGCACCACGGCGTCCACCTGGCGAATGTGGGAGAGAAACTGGTTGCCCAGACCCTCCCCTTTGCTGGCTCCGGCCACCAGCCCGGCAATATCCACAAACTCGATTTGGCTGGGGATGATCTCGGCAGAACCGCTGATCTTGGCCAGCACCTGCAAGCGCTCGTCGGGCACCGCCACCCGCCCCACATTCGGCTCAATGGTGCAGAAGGGAAAGTTGGCCGCCTCGGCTTTGGCATTTTCACAGAGGGCGTTGAACAAGGTAGATTTGCCTACGTTGGGCAGGCCGACAATTCCAGCTCTCAACATCCAGATCTCGGAGAAAAAGCCAAAAACCAGGGTAACGGGATCCCTTGCCCAGCGGAAAGATCCCTACTCTGACATTAGCATTTGCCACCCCTTTCCCAACCGGTGGATCCGCTCCCAAGCGCTCCGCGCCGCCAACGCGACCACCCCTGGCCCCTCTCTCAAGGGAAGAAAGGAAATAGGCGAAACGACTGTATCTTTTGCTCCGCTGCACAGTGCTGGGCGACTGAGGTCTTGCCAAGGTGCGTGATCCTTTCCAATTCAAACTCGCTCCAGAAAGGCCACCCCCTCCACGTGCCCGGTTTGGGGAAAGAAGTCAGCCGCCCGCCATTGGGTGAGGCGATAGGAGCCCTCTGCCAATAAGACCTGTAAGTCTCGCGCCAAAGTGGCAGGGTGACAGCTAATGTAAACGATGCGCGGTGGTCGCCGCAGCTTTAAGGTCTCGAGCACTTGGCGGTCGCAGCCGCGCCGCGGCGGATCCAGCACCACAATGTCGGCAGGGGGCAGGGTTGGCAAAACCTGTTCCACCGTGCCCTGGAAAAATTGGGCCGAAGCGATACCGTTGAACTGGGCATTGTAGCGGGCTTGGGCCACTGCTTCCGGCAAGGCTTCCACCCCCATCGCCCGTTTCGCCCGTTGGGCCAGCAGCAAGGTTAAGGTGCCGATGCCACAGTAGGCATCCAGGATGGTCTCTTCTCCCCGCAGGTTTAGTTGGTCGGCTATCCAGGTGAAAAAGGCTTCTGCTTGCTCTGTGTTGACCTGGAAGAAAGAGGTGCTGTCGATCCAGAGGGAAAAACCGGCAAATTCCTCCCGCAGAGCCCCTCGACCGGCAATGACCTCAGTCTCCGGGCCGAAGATGGCATTGGTACGAGCCGAGTTGAGATTGAGACAGACCCCCACCAGGTCGGGGTAGCGCTGCATCCAGCGTTCGGCCCAGCTTTCCAGATGGGGCAGGCGACGACTGCAACTGACCAAGGTAAGAAGCACCTCGCGGGTGCGGCGACCGATGCGCAAACCCAAGTGGCGGAGATGACCCTGGTGACGACTTTCGTCATACACACTCCAGCCCGTCTCTTGAAGATCGCGCTTGATTTCCCTCAGGAACACGTCCAGCCGCTCGTCTTGCACGGGGCATTGGTTGAGGTTCACCAGGCGGTGGCTGCCCCGTTGGTAGTAGCCCATGCGCAAGGGCTGGCCCTCCGGTTTGGCCATGGGGTAGGTGACCTTGTTGCGATAGCGCAGCGGCTGCTGGGATCCCAAAATAGGGACAGGCTGCGGCAGAGTCAGACCGCCAATCCGCTCCAGTGCATCCCTGAGGATTTGCTGCTTGGTGGCCAATTGCTGGGCATAGCTGACATGTTGCCATTGGCAGCCACCACATTTGTCCGCCACAATGCAGGCTGGTCGCACCCGTTGGGGAGAGGGAGAAATCAGCGACCGAATTCGCCCGACCAAGTAGTTGCGCTTGATCTCGGTTATTTGGGCCACCACCTGATCCCCGGGCACCGCCTGGGACACAAACACCACTCGCCCTTGTCCAAGTCCTACCGTGTGGGCAATGCCATCTCCCTGGGGGGTCAGGGCCGTGATCTCCAACATCAAAAGATCCCCAGGTTTGACGGGATCAGGAAGGCCGGAAGGGATCGGATGTTCCATTAGGCTGTTTCGCCGAAATTCGAAATAACTATAACCATAGGTCAGGTCGTGTTGGCTGGAGTCAGCATTGCCGGAAAAAGCTGTAGCAAGGCAAAAAGCATGTCAGCCGCCAACTGCTTACGGGATTGAAAACCCCATCCAATGAAGTGGTTCACTCCTTGGTCAAAGCAGATAGAGAAGGCAAAACATCTTCTCGAAAAGGAACCTCGTTTTGATTCACGTTCTCCAGCTCGGCCAACATGAGAGGGTTAACCCGGTTCAGGTAGGGCACCAAAACCTGTTGCAGCCTTCGGCTATAGAAGCGGTGGTAGCTGTACACAGGCGTGGCCGGAAATCCCCGTCGAATCTTATGGGATCCCCCTGCGCCGGGATCAAAGTTGCGGATCCCTTCTCGGATGGCGAGGGCAATGGGCTCGTAGTAGCAAACGTTAAAGTGCAAAAACTTCACCTCCTCCCGACAACCCCAGTAGCGCCCGAACAGGCGATCTCCCTTACGAATACAAAAAGACATCCCCACAATTTCTGCATTCCGTTCCCCGGCCACCAGCACAACTCGCTCCCGATAGTTGGGATAGAGAGACTCGAAAAAGCGGCGATTGAGATATTTGCTCCAGTTCCAAAATTGGGCGCAGGTGTTGCTGTAAAAGTCGTACATGAGAGACAACAGGCGGGGCGTGATCTCCTCTCCTGTGTAAATCTTGAGTTCTAGGCCGCTTTTTTCCATTGCAGCCCGCTCTCGCTTGATGTTGCGCCGCTGGTTGGCATTGAACTGGCTCAAAAAGTCTTCGTAAGAGCGGTAGCCGGGGTTGTGCCACTGGTAGTTGTGGGTGATCCGGGGCGTAAATCCATCCGACTCCAGTTGAGTCCGCCAGTCCAGATCCACATAAAGCAAGCTAAATACCGAAATATCTTTTTCTTGGCAAAACCGGTCAATGGCTGCCAGCATCAACGACCACACCTCTGCTTCCGAATACTCGGGATGGACGAGGATGCGATAGCCCGTGGCCGGGGTGAAGGGGGCCATGCCGATTAACTTCGGGTAGTAGCGTTCCCCCAATTGGCCGGCAACTGCAGCCCATTCTTGGTCAAAGACAAACTCCCCTTGACTGTGGCTTTTCAAATACAAGGGGGCAGCAGCAATCAACTGGCCGTCTGCCTCCACCAACAGGTGACAGGGCAGCCACCCTGTCCTGCGGCTGGCACAACCTGAGCTCTCTAGGCTGTGCAACCATTCGTATTCCAAAAAAGGAGAGGTGCGCTCCGTTTGCAAGGCGTGCCAGGCCCCTGCTGGGATCTCGCGAATATCGTGGCACCAGCGCCATTTCAACCCGGTTGACATTTGCCTGCTCGGATCAGACCAACCCGCCGTGCAATTGCCTCAGCTTGGCTGGGAAAAGGCCCCCAATGCTCTTGCCGACTCAAGAGGGGATCCCCCGCCGCCAAATGCAGCACCTGGCAGGATCCCTGCGCCTGCTTGATTATGGACCACCCTGAAGCGGGGTCGGAAACCACGCTGCTGCTCCTTTGCCCGTCCACAACTTCCCCAGCGGAAAACCACACTTGTGGGTTCTGGTTTGATTTTAATCGGGATCCCTGGGCTCGTAGTAACGGTTGGCCAAATCCAGAGCCATCTGAAACTTCTGCTCGCGGGTGAGGTCAGCCCGTCGGGCAATGTGAGCAAAGCGGTTGATATCTGGGGGCAGGAAGTCGAAAGGACGCTGTTCCCGCACGATGTCCAAGACCAAATCGCAAAGGGCCTGCTGGTAATCGTTGTAGAAGATCTCTCCCAAAGCCTTGAGCCGCCCATCGGGCACCGGATTGTTAAAGTCGATGGCCTGGAGCTCTCCCTGCTCGTCGATGAATAGCTCCACCGAGTTCATTTCATAGCCCAAAACTCGATTGATAATCCGACAGGTATTGATGACTTTCTGGCCCATTTCCGGGGTAAGAAATTCTGGATCAAACAGATATTCGCTGGCATCGAACTTGCGAAAGATATACTTGATCGGAATGATCTTTCGGCCAATGCAGAGGGCGCGAATCTGCCAAGGGTAAGGGGTTTTGACCTTCTCTTGGATCATCATCACCTGAGATCCAGAGCGGTCGTAAAAATAGAGGAGCTGCTCCATGTTGTGGGCTATTTCTACTCCAATGGCCTCTCGCCCCTCCGCCGGCTTAATCACAATTGGCCAGCCCAGATCTTCCGCCATCCCCTGCCAATCGAAAAACTTGTGATACTTAAAATCTTCTGCTTTCAATGCGGGGGCTTCTTTAGGGGGCAGAATGTAAGTTTTGGGGATGGAGATCCCCAGCTCTTTGACCACCATGTAGGCAGCATCTTTGTTGCGCAGGTAGTAATAAAAGCTAAAGGGGTTGTTGATGAGGTAAACCCCCCGAAAGGCAAAGCCCATGAATAGGCCGATGGCTTGGGGGTAAAGGTAGCTGAAGCGATCCAGGATCAGGCGATACTTGGTGCGGTAATCCAGGTTCACCTCATGAATGGTGACATGTTCGGCCCGGATCTTGTAAGTTTGGCCGTTGCGAGCTTGAACAGGGGGAAGTGCGTTGAGGCGGGCCAGAGTATCGTCCCCGAAAGGCTCGCTGAAGTGCAGGCTGCCAACCCAATAGTCTTCAATCATCAAAGCTCTCTCGTCAAAAGCTATTCCCTGCAAGGGATCCTACGCGAAGGCGCGGATTTGCGCTTGCCAAGTGGGCCAGTCGTGATCCCCCTCCCATACCTCCAGTTGATGGGGGATGTTGTTGCGGCTAAGCACTTCCGCCAGACGCAGGTTGTCGCTGAGGCAGTGGTCGTGGCGAGCGGTGAGCAGCTTCAGCTCGGTGTTGCGCCCGCCCAAGTGATCCCAGAGTTGCCGGCTCATGTTGGACATATAGGCCAGCGGGTTGATGAAATACAGCTCCTGCTCTGCCCGTTGGGGATCCCAGCCGGTGATGGAGCCGAGAGCCGCCACATCGTAGGGCCCCCCCAGGGCCAAGCAACGGCGCACCAAGCCGGGGTGCCGACAGGTGAGGTTGACCGCATGGGTAGCCCCCAGGGAAAAACCGGCCACTACCAAAAACTCATTTTGCGCTTCCGCTTTGGCATAGGGGATCAGCTCTTCTACCCAGTGCTGCTCCAACAACAGCCAACGATCCCGACGTTGGGGCAAGTCCAGCTCGCGGTTGAAAAAGGTCTCCCAATCCAGGGTTTCCACGCAAAAAGCCTGCAAATAGCCCTGTTCCAGATGATGGCTGAGGCTGGCGATAATGCCGCGATCTTCCAAGTCGAAAAAACGCCCGTTGCTGGTGGGCAGACAGATCAGCGGGTAGCCGTGATGCCCGAAGTGGAGCATCTCCATTTCCCGGCCCAGGATCTGAGAGGGAAAGCGCAAGTAGCGGCGAGGGTAGGGCATGAAAAATGGGAAGGTATACCCAACTTTCTCTTCTGCAGGGAGCCGAGAAGGCCGAATTGTCCCCTCTGGAAGAACCCACAAGAGCTACCCGAACAGATGGGAGCAAATCTGATCGGTTAACGGGAACCTCAGGAAATTTCCGTGAACAGATCCTTGAGGGCTGTGCGGGCGGCCAAGTGCTTGCGGGTGGACTCAAGAATTTCGGCTTCCCGGCGCAGCCGGCTTTCGGTACTGACCATTTCCAGCAGAGCTTGCTGCTCTTGGGGGGCTCCATGAAAGTGGCTGGCCACCCAGTAGGACAATTCTATGGGAGTGGTGGGGAGCTGCTCCGGCAACTCTGCATCCCGCTCCATCAGCTTGCCCGAGAGACGCACCACATCCTGAAGGAGAGTGGTAACCTGGCGCACCCAGCCCTGCAGGTCATCGGAAGGGGTGGTCGGCTCATCCTCAATCCATTCCACCAGCCCCACCCGGAAGGGTTTTTCCCGCACGTAATCCAAGACGCGGAAGCGCTGCTGCCCCAAGGTCAAAATGTCCATACGGTCATCCGGCAAGCGCTGCACCTGCAACACCTCAGCACAACACCCTACCCGCACTGGGGATCCCGTCTGGGGATTGAACATCAGCACCCCAAAGCGGCGATCCGTCTCCAGGATGGTGTTGATCATCATGCGGTAGCGGTACTCGAATATGTGCAGCGGCAGAGGGCGGCCCGGAAACAGTACCACCTCCGGCAAGGGAAACAGGGGTAGCTCGCGAACATCCACGGAAGAAGAAGGCATAGGGCTTGTGCTTCTCGTTGTACTGAGTCTAGCCCATCTTTAGGTAGCCCATGTGGGCAACTGTAAGCCTTTTGACTTGCTGTTGGCAATCCTCACCCCCAGCCCCTCTTCCGAAGAGAGAGAGGAGTTTATCGGGAGGGGCTATGGCTGTTCAGGCGCAGGGCCAGGGCGGCACGGGCTTCTTCCCGGTCGTCGAAGTGAACCTTCTCGGTGCCCAGGATTTGGTAGTCTTCGTGGCCTTTGCCGGCGATCACCACTGTATCCCCTGGCCGCGCTTCGAGGATGGCCAGGCGAATGGCCTGCCGCCGATCCACCTCCACCGCCCTGGGGGATCCAGGGATCCCGGCCAGAATATCCCGCAGGATCTGCTGGGGATCTTCGGTGCGGGGGTTGTCGGAAGTAACAATCACCTGATCTGCCCAGGTGGCGGCAATGCGTCCCATCTGCGGTCGTTTGCCCCGATCCCGATCCCCCCCACAGCCAAAGACACAGATAAGCTGACCTTGCACCTGGGAGCGCAGGGCCTTGAGCAGGTTTTCCAGCCCGTCGGGGGTGTGGGCATAGTCCACAATCACCGCGATATCCTGCCCCGGCAGGGTCACCCGCTCCACCCGCCCCGGCACCCCTGGAAAATGGGGCAGAGCCGACTGGATGGTCTCCACCGGTATCCCCAAGTGCAGCGCCACCCCCACCGCCGCCAGCAAGTTGGCCAGGTTGAAGGATCCCACCAGGGGGGCCTCCACGGCAAACGTGCCCGCAGGGGTGTGCAGGGTCGCGCTCAGGCCGGTGGGGCGCAGTTGAACTTGGCCGGGCCAGAGGCCGGGGATCCCCTGCAGGGGCTGCAGAGAATAGGCCCAGGGATCCAAAGAGGGTTGGATGGCCTGCAAAAGCCGCCGTCCCCCGGCATCGTCGGCGTTGATCACCGCCCGCCCTTGGAGATATTCCTGTCGGAAGAGGGTGGCCTTGGCCTGCCAGTAGTTCTCCAGCGTCTGGTGAAAGTCCAGGTGATCCTGGGTGAGGTTGGTCCAGACGGCAGCGGCAAAGGAACACCCCCACACCCGATCTTGAGCGAGAGCATGGGAGCTCACCTCCATCACCGCCACCTCCGCCCCGGCTCTCTGGGCTTCCCTGAGGCTGCGCTGCAGTTCAGGCGGAAAAAGGGTGGTGTGGGGAGCAACTTCGCTGTGGCCCGGCCAGCGGTTGTACAGAGTGCCCAGCAAAGCGGTGGAGCGACCGGCAGCCTGCACCAAATGTTCAATGAGATGGGTGGTGGTGGTTTTGCCGTTGGTGCCCGTTACCCCCACCAAGGTCAGTTGACGGGCGGGAAAACCATAGAAAGCCGCCGCCACCTGGGCCACGGCCTTGGGGAGAGCCTCGCGCGGCATAAGCAGGATAGGCTGCTGCAACAGCAACTCCTGAGAAGACAAGCTCTCCCACGCCTCCTGGGAGATCAGGGCGGCCACCGCCCCTGCCGCCAGGGCCTGGGCCACGAAGCAACCCCCATCCACGCGGGATCCCGGCATCCCCAGAAAGAGATCCCCGGCCTGCACCTGGCGGGAGTCGGCACACAGGCCCCAGACCTGCACCCCCTCCAAGGATCCCTGGGCCAATCGGGGCTGGATCCCGGCTTGGTGGAGCAATTTGGACAAAGTGATCCCAGCAGTTTCCATCGTTGCCACTCCCCACAGCTTTGCCGGTTAGGGTAGCGGCCAGGGATTGCCGCCGTCAAATTAGGCCAGGGCTTCCTCCAGCTTTTGCTTGGCCCACAGAGAAGCGTAGAGGCCCTTCTCGTCCGCCAGCAATTCGGCATGGGATCCCTTCTGCACGAGGCGGCCCCTGTCCATCACCCAAATCTGATCGGCTTCCACCGCAGCCGTAAGGCGATGGGTGATGAGAATCACCGTTTTCTGGGCCGTGACCCGACGCAGATGGCGAAGAATGGCCTGAGCCGTCTGATTGTCCACGCTGGAGAGAGAGTCATCCAGGATCAAGATGGGAGCATCCACCAGCAAAGCCCGGGCCAAGGCCACCCGCTGTCGCTGGCCACCGGAGAGGGTAATGCCCCGCTCTCCCACCAGAGTGTCGTAGCCCTTGGGAAAGTTGAGGATCTCGGCGTGGATGTGGGCGGCTTTGGCAGCCCATTCCACCTCCCAATCTTCGGCATCCGGCTTGCCGTAGCGAATGTTATCCCGGACCGTGGCGCTGAACAGGAAGCTCTCCTGGGGCACATAGGCAATGGCCCGCCGCAGGGATCCCAGTTGCAGACGGGTGATATCCCGCCCATCCAAAAACAGTTGCCCCGGCTGGATCTCCAGCAGCCGAGGAAGGGCATTGGCCAGAGTGGACTTGCCCGCCCCAATCGGCCCCACCACCGCCACCATCTGGCCCGGTTCTATGCAAAAGTGCAAATCCTCTAGAGCCGGAGCTGCCGCAGGGCCGGCGAAGGCAAACGCGAGACCTCTGGCCTCGAGGCGACCCTGCACCCTCTCCAGAGGCAACGGCAAAGCGCCTGGGGCGTCTCGGATGGTGGGTTCTACCCCCAACAGAGCATCGATCCGCTCCAAGCTGACCTGCCCCCGCTGGTAGGCCGTGATGGTGAAGCCCAGCAGGGCGGTGGGAAATACCAACCGTTCCACGTAGAGGGTGAGGGCCGAAAAATCCCCGATGGTCAGCGTCCCTGCCGCAATCTGCGGCCCCCCCACCGCCAGCAGTAGCAACAAACTGAGGCTGACCAGCGCCACCAAAGAGGGGAAGAGCAAGTTGCGGGTGAGGGCTAAGCGTAAATTGGCCTGCAGCAGCCGCTGGTTCTGGCGGCGAAACCCCTGCTGCTCGTGCTGTTCTTGGCCGTATACCTTGATGACGGTGATGCCGTTCAGATCTTCTTGGATGAGATCGCTCAGATTTGCCAACTCCTGCTGCACCTGGAGCTGCTCCTGCTGCAGGCGGGCACTGCTCAGCTTGACCAAGACCAACATCACCGGAAACACCGATAGGGCCAGTGCGCTGAGGCGGGGCTCAATGCCAAACATGGCGGGCAAGGTGGTGGCATAGGCAAAGATCGTGTTGGCCAAACTGAGTAGGGCAAAGCCCAACAGGCGGCGGATGTTTTCCACATCGCTGGTGATGCGGGTGAGAATGTCCCCGATGGTCTGCTGGGCAAAGTAGGAAGGCTGCAGGGTGAGCAAATGCTCGAAGATGGCTTGCTTGAGGTGAAACTCCACCTGCCGTCCCACCCCAAACATCCACACCCGCGAGGCAATGCGAATGCCCATCATCAGGCTGGAGACGACCAGCACCGTCAAGGCGTAAAGGGCAATGCGCCGGGCCGACAAAGTGGCCAGGTTCTGGCTGAGGTCATCGATGACCAGCTTGACGTACCAGGGCAGGAACACCCCCAGGCCATTGACCAGGAGCAGGGATCCAATGCCCAACCCCACCTGTCGTCGATAGGGGCGCAGATAATGGGCCAATTGTCGGAGATGGGATCCGGTCACTCACTTGCTCCCTGCATCCTCTTCCACTCTAGCGTTCAGCCGGATCCCCCCGGTAGGGATCAGACCAGAACCTGAGCCGGGGCTTGCTGGGCCAGTTGCGCCGTTTCCCGCCGCGCCCAGGCATCCGCCTGCAAAATGTCCTCCAGGCTGGGATCGGCAATGACTTGATGCCGCTCACAAACCCGCTCCAAGAGACGGGGAATATCCAAAAAATGGATGCGCTCCTGCAAGAACAGGGCCACCGCCGCTTCGTTGGCCGCATTCAACACTGCCGGCAGCGTTCCCCCCCTCCGTCCAGCGGCATAGGCCAACTCCATGCAGGGGTACTTGCGGTGATCCGGAGCCTTAAAGGTGAGGGATCCCAGCTTGACCAAATCGAGGGGATCCCAGGGGGTGGCCAGGCGTTCCGGCCAACTGAGGCCGTAGAGGATGGGCAGGTGCATGTCCGGCCAGCCCAACTGGGCCAGAACCGAGGTATCGGCCAGCTCGATCAGGGAGTGGACAATGCTCTGCGGGTGGATGAGGATGTCGATGTGGTCGTAGTCCAGGCCGAAGAGCCAGTGGGCCTCGATCACCTCCAGGCCCTTGTTCATCAGGGTGGCCGAGTCGATGGTGATTTTGCGCCCCATCACCCAATTGGGATGCTTGAGGGCATCGGCCAGGGTGACCTGATCCAATTTTTCGGCAGGCCAATCCCGAAAGGCGCCACCCGAGGCAGTCAACAGGATTCTTCGCAGGGATCCCGCGGGCACCCCCTGTAAACACTGGAAAATGGCCGAATGCTCAGAGTCGATGGGGATCAGGTTCACCCCGTACTGCCGCACCAAGGGCAGCACCACCGGCCCCCCTGCCACCAGGGTTTCTTTGTTGGCCAGGGCAATGTCTTTGCCGGCACGGATGGCCGCCAGGGTTGGCAACAAACCGGCGCAGCCGACGATCCCCGTCACCACCCGCTGGGCCGCCGGGTGAGCCGCCACCTGACACAGCCCCTCCGTTCCGGCCACCAACTCCGGCAGCGGTCGGATCCCCGTCAGCAGCGACCGCAGCTCCGGCAGCAGTTCTTCCCGGCCAATGGCAACCATCTGGGGCCGAAACCGCCGCACCTGCTCGGCCAAGAGGGCGACGTTGCTGTAGCTGGTCAGGCCAACAACCTGAAAACGCTCTGGATACTGGGCCACCAAGTCCAGAGTTTGGGTGCCAATCGAGCCGGTGGAGCCGAGCAAGGTGATGGCTTGCATAAAGGATCCCTTTACCCCTGAAAGAGCGTGACATCCTCCCAACACAGACTTCCCCTCGCGCAGCGTGCCCAAAGGCTCCGTCCCGCTATTGCGAACGGCCCCACCTCGCGTTCGGGGATCCCTGCCTCACGCCCCTTCATCTTATTCCTATCTGGCTCTCAACTGGAATCTGTGGGCTCCCTCCGATCCCCGACAGCGGGATCCTATGCGGCTGTAGGGTCTGGCAATGCCCCTCTTCCCTGATGTTCAGACCTTTCCCGACTGAGAACGCAGCCACTGGCTGAGCAGCGTCTCGACTAACTCTGAGAGATCTTGATCCGACTCCAACAGAAGGCGCTTCACGGCTCGGTGGGTCTCTTTGGGGATTTGACATACTCCCCTGCCTAAAGACAGGGGATTCTGGTTCCTGGTTCTGCGACAGCACTTACCGTATTGGGTTGCCCCTCCACGACAGCGGTGCTCATCGCGGCAGCGGGCCGTAGGCCTTAGGGCGGGGCTTTAGACCCAGTTTTTTGGTAACTGTTCCGGGGTGGGACGGGCAGGGGTGTCAATCACCGTGTGCTGAAAGCCTGTGGGCGTGGGAGTGGTGGGATCCCCGGCCAATACCTTGATAGGAAAGGATGATCCCCGTTCTGCCCAGCGAGAGGCCGAGCGATTGGGATCGGCGTCGATCAACAGGGCCATCCCCGACCCACCCAAAGGGGCTGCCCCTTGTTTTTGCTGAAGGTAGAGGGCCAAATGCACCGCTGTAGTGGTTTTGCCCACGCCCCCTTTGAACCCCAAGACCGCGATATTCATCTGCCACACACCCTCCCACCCTGGTTTTACTGCCCAGGTGCACGGGCGGCAAGAGGCAAAAGTGGGCATTGGGGTCTTGGGGCAACTCGGGAGAGCCGGCCGCGGGGGGAAGCGTTCCCGGTTGCGCAATCCTTAGGCTTCGCTGGTAGGATATCCTTGGCTAGCACAACCGGCTGGCTTTGGAGAATCTGACCATGCCTCATCTCTCGCGATCCCATTCCCCCCTTGGCTTGGCTCGCTCTTGGTCTATTCCGCTGGGGTTGTGTCTGGCCCTGAGCATAAGCGCCTGTGGCGGCAGGGGTTCCAGTCGCCCGCTTCCCCCAGTCTCGGCCCCTCCCACAGGACGAATTGAGGGATCCCATTTCGACGATCTCAACGGCAATGGGCTGCGGGATCCGGGGGAGCCGGGGCTGCCGGGCATCGCCACCTTTTTGGACTTAAACGGCAATGGCCGCCTCGACCCGGGGGAGCCCAGCACCGTCAGCGACGGCGGCGGCAACTTCCGCTTCTCCAACTTGCCCCCTGGCACCTACCGCGTCACTGCCCTTTTGCCCCCGGGGCGAATCTTCACCACGCCGCGCTCAGGCTTGGGGCTGGAGCGGATTGTGGGCGGCAGACCTGCTCCCGAAGGGGCCTTTCCCTGGATGGTGGCTTTGCTGGACGCGGCTGAGCCAGATCCTTTTCAAGCGCTGTCTTGCGGCGGATCCCTGATCGCGCCGGAGTGGGTAGTTACCGCTGCCCACTGCTTTTTCGACGATCAAGGCAAGCAGGTAGTGAGTGCCCAAAATCTGGATCTGCTGTTGGGTACCAACCGCTTGCAAATCGGTGCCGGCCAACGCATTCGCGCCGCGCAAATTGTCCTCAACCCCAACTACGACCCCCTACGAGGGACAGAGGGGGGGAATGACATTGCCCTGGTGCGCCTCTCTCGGCCAGTGGACCTGCCTACCCTGCCGCTGGTGCAGCCCAACCAAACCAACCTGACTGCCCCTGGTACTCTCGCCACCATCCTTGGCTGGGGAGCCACCTTCCCCCTCCCCCTGGATCAAGAACCCAGCGGCTTTACCCGAGATTTGCAGCAGGCCACCGTTCCCATCGTCTCCAATGCGGTGTGCAACGCGCCCCAATCCTACAATGGCACCATTTTGGATACTATGCTCTGCGCCGGCTTTCCCCAGGGAGAAGTCGATACGTGTCGGGGCGATAGTGGTGGGCCTTTGATTGTGTCCAGTGGCACGGGTTTTGCCCTGGCCGGAATCACCAGTTTTGGCATCGGCTGCGCCCAGCCCAATTTCTATGGGGTGTATACGCGGGTGTCTAGCTTCGCCGGTTTTGTGCAATCGGTAATCGGCAGTGCCCCCAGCCCAACTCCAGCACCACCCTCCCCTCCACCCCCCACCGGGACAACTGCTTCATTCGTTGTCAATTTGAGGGAAGGTGAGGTGGTTGCGGGGCTTAACTTTGGCAGCCGGGCGCAGTGAACACGAACTGTGGCAGCAAGCAGTGGTGTGGCGATCGTTTAGCTAGGCCGCCGTTCGCGCTAGCGGGACGGAGTCCTTGAAGCCCCGCCCTCTGTCCGTAGGACGAGGGTCGGAATGAAAGGCGGACATCCCCTGTTCTATAATCAACCTGGCTGTGCAAAACGGCATTGCCGGAATCTGGTACAGCTACGCGGTGGGGCATCCCGTGTCTGCTCGTGGAGGGTTCTTGCACTAGCTCCCCAATGAAGCGAGAAGCCCGCTCCGTACCGCCAGCAGTCGGAGTCGGGAGTATGTCACGATAGGGATCCCTGTTGTAACCAAACCCATTTGATTGACGGAGGAGATGTCTTTCCTATGACCCAAGTGACGATTGGCGAAAACGAAGGGATCGAATCTGCGCTGCGTCGCTTCAAGCGTCAGGTTTCTAAGGCGGGCATTTTGCGGGACTTGCGCAACCATCGGCACTTTGAAACCAACCTAGAAAAGCGCAAGCGCAAAGCGGTGGCCGTCCGGCGCAACCGCCGCAAGTCCATGGCCTAGGCTACTGCCGACACTCGGAAATCTGAACCCCTCTGAACAGGGCTTGTGGCCTTGCCTGAGGTTCTGACGTTAGTTTCTCGGAATCTGGGTTGGGCCAGCCTGCAGGGATCCGCTCAACACGTCGATTTCCAGCATCAGTTCTTCGCCAACATAGCTCTCGGGCAAAGGAGCAAAGGGGGCTGAGCGCTGGATGGCACTGAGCACGGCTGCATCCAACAGGGGATCTTCTGAGGGGGTTTGCAGGCGCAGTTCCCGCAGGGATCCCTGTCGATCCAGACGCACCTGCACCACCGTTACGTAGGATCCGGATGCCCGCCGTACCATCCAGTGTTGGCGAACCCTTTCTTGGAATTGAGCCAAGTAGTCTCCCCAATCTGGATCGGCGACGGCATTGAGGCTGGGTGGGCCTGCCCGCGAGGACTCGATCCCACTGGTGCGACCAAGGCTGGAGCTGTGGGATCCGGTAGGAAAAGTCGGGGGCAAGGTGGGAGAAGGCTCTTCCAACGGGGCTGCGATCGGCTCTGGAGAGGGCAAAGTTGGATGCGGATCCGCTGGAGCCGACAGGTAGGGTTGTGGCAAAACCTCAGGAGAACTTGCTGCTCTTTCGGGTTGAGGCTTGAGGGATTGAGCAGGAGAGATCTGAGCCGATTTGGTCTCCACTGCTGCTGCCGAGGAGGTAGCCAGTAGGCTTTGCAGATGCTGACGATAGTCCTGCAGTTGCTGGCGCTGCAGAGAGGACAGAGGCCAGCGATCCAGCCATTCTTCCGTCAGATGTAGCGCCTCTGCCCAATTGTGATCGGCAACTGCCTGCTCCAGAGCTGCTAAACCCGCTGATAGATTTTCTAACCTGGCCTCTGGCTGCTGCTGAGGAGAGGCAGAGTTCCGGGCGGGCTGGGGCACCTCAAGCTCCCTTGTCGGCGGAGAAAGGATCTCAGGGACAGGACTCCCTGCGGCTGAGGCGAGCAGAGGCTGTGCCGCCGCAGAAGTGGCCTCTTCACTTGGGCTGGGCACTTGCGACTGCCGCACCGATACATCGTCCCAGGGTTCAGAGACACCGGACTCACGGGCGGAGACGGGCGCAATCCACTGCGGCTCCAGGGGCGGCTCATCCGCCATCTCCACCCACTGAAAGGAGATTATCTCCTCCTCCGGGATCCCAGGCCGCCAACCCATCCAGCTCATCGCCATGAAATGCAACGCGATGAAATGCAACCCTGCCGAGAGCACGTTGGCCAGCCCCAGGCGCCAAGGTAAGGAGCGGCGTTCCTGCTGTCGTTCTTGTTGAGAACGGCTGAGGCGGGGCTCTGGATCCACCTCTCCGTCTGTCAAGCAATTTGCCTGGCTCTCAGCAGCCGGTTCTGGTTTGGGGGAGGTGGACTCTGCAGTAGGTTGGGCCGGGATCCCTGCGCTACAAGGATCTCGAGCGGGGTTCAATTCGTTTTGCACCTTTCCACCTTTCCTCACAGCCACATGCCAACAGAAGCCCACCGACGCTTCTCTGCTTCCTTCGATCAATAGCCCATCCCCGGGCAGAGGGGTAGCCATCGATGCACAAACGCGCCCAGGGCAAAGCTGTGTTGGCTTATACGGACTTCTGCCATTTCAACGCCTATCTTTTTCACGGGGGGCGGTGCTTTGAGCCACCTAGGCTCACGAAAAGCCAGCTCATGATTCTCCGAACTAGAGCTTGTGGAGCGGGTTTATGCTTGTTACCCAGCAACCTGTCCTGAGGCGGTTTTGGTACCCCGTGATCCCGATGTCGGCCCTGGAAACCGGCCCACAAGCTTTCACGCTGCTGAAGACTCCTCTGGTGCTTTGGCTCAATGAGTCAGGGCAGCCTTGCGCCGTCTTGGATCGTTGCTGCCATCGCTCGGCCCAACTTTCCAAAGGGGTTGTTTGCAATGGCCACATCCGCTGCCCCTATCACGGCTGGGAATTTGACGGCTCTGGCACCTGTGTGAAGGTACCCCAACTTACAGACAACTTCATCCCTCGCACCTACAAGGTGGAGGGGTTTCGCTGCCAAGAGCGCTATGGCTATGTTTGGGTGGCATTGGCGGATCCCTTGACCGATATTCCCGAGATCTCAGAGGTGGCGGATCCCCGGTTTCGCCAAATTCATCAGTTCTATGAGGTCTGGAAATGTGCTGGCCTGCGCCTGATGGAAAACTCCTTTGACAATGCCCATCCCCACTTCGTCCATCAGCAGAGCTTTGGGGTGATCTCCGAGCCTGTACCCCCCGATCTGGACAGCCTTGAAGAGCTGGAGTACGGCCTTCGGGCCACCTCTGTTTTGCCGGTGTTCAACAGCGACCTGCAGAAGCAAAACTTGCGGATGTCGGAGGATCGCACCGTGCGTATCCTAGAGAGCACTTGGTTTATGCCCTTCAGTCGCAAGCTCAAGATCACCTATCCCAACGGCCTTGTCCACATCATTTTCACAGGGGCTGCCCCCATCGACGACCAAACCTCACAGGTGGTGCAATTCTGTTTGCGCAACGATTCAGAAGCAGAGGTGAGTGCTGAGAGTATCATCGCCTTCGATCGACAGGTAACCCTTGAGGATCAATGGGTTCTGGAAAGCACCGACTACGATGTTCCCCTCGATATCAAGGCGGAGCAGCACATGTTCACGGATAAACCCGGCATTGTCATGCGTCGCAAGCTGGCTGCCCTTTTGAAAGCCCACGGAGAGGTGGAAGTGCGACGCAGCAGGGGACAGGGATCCTGAACTCACGCCAATGGAAGCAGGCCGGGTGATCCCAAAAGAGGGGCCGAAGCAGCCCCCCTTCTTGGGTTTGAGTGTCTCGATTGGATTTCTCGTTAGACCAGAAAGAAGCGCTGTCCCCGTAACTTGAACTACTTGATCTTGACGGTAGCGCCGGCTTCTTCCAGCTTCTTCTTGATGTCGTTGGCTTCCTCTTTGGCAACCCCTTCTTTGACGGGTTTGGGAGCCGCCTCGACCAGATCTTTGGCATCCTTCAGACCCAAGCCGGTCAACTCGCGCACCACCTTGAGGATGGCGATCTTCTTGTCGGCTGGCACAGCCTCGAGGATGACATCAAAGGCAGTTTGCTCTTCCACCGGCTCAGGGGCTGCCGCCGGAGCTGCCGCCGCTGCTGCCACGGGAGCTGCCATAACCATACCGCCGGCTGGGGCTGCTGCACTGACGCCAAAGGTTTCTTCGATGGCTTTCACCAGCTCGGAAGCTTCCAGCAAGCTCAAAGCTTTCAAATCTTCCAAAATCTTTGCAACGCGCTCTGAAGGCATGATGGTTTCTCCTTAAGGGGTAATGGAATGGATGACATAGGTTTGGGCTGATGAACCGAAGCCCTTTAGGCAGCCTCTTTGTCGGCAATGGCCCGGATGGCCCGCCCCAGAGAAGCCGGGATCTCGCGGATACCGCGCGCCACTTGCGTGGGCACAGCATTGAGCCCGACCGCCAAGCCGGTACCCACCGACTTGAGGCTGCCCGCAACTTGGGCCATGAGCACCTCCTTGGGCGGCAGCTCGGCGATGGCTTTGGCCTGCTCCAAGGTCAGGGATAGCCCCTCAATGCCAGCACCGCGGAACTCGGTTTTCTTGGTTTGCTTGGCGAAATCTTGATACGCCTTCAGGGCTGCCGAAATGTCGCCCCGAATCAAGATAAAGGCCGTCGGCCCTGCCAAGAAGGGAGCGATCCCTGCCCAAGCTTTTTGGTCGGCGATGGCCCGCCGCATCAGGGTATTCTTAACAACCATGCAAACCGAATCCGATTTGCGCAGCTCTGCCCGCAGTTGATCCATCTCCGAAACGGTCAGCCCCTTGTAGTCGATCACCAGCACCATTTGGCTGGCTTGCAGCAGGGATCGGACTTCATTGACGATCTCTGCTTTCTTGGCTACAGGTTGCTTGCCCATGCGCTCACCTCCTTTGTTGTCAATGGTCACCCAGGGTTGAACGGGTGGTGAATCTGGGTTCTACCAAACAGAATGCGCCCCAGCCGTAGCCGAGACGCATTGAGATAAGCGCACCATCAAAAGCGATCCAAGAAGGGATCCCTTTGAACTTCGCTCAAACCTCGGCAGGAGATTAAGCCCGCGGGCACCTGCTGTCTTCGGCTTGCTATTCAACTGGGGAAAAACGCTCTGCCGGGATCCTCCTCCAAATTCACCCACTCAAACTCTTCTCAACCCATCGCGGCACCGAAGCAAGGCTTAAGTTGCCAACTTCAGCTCCCGCAGGGCATTGATATCAACCTCAATCGAGGGCCCCATTGTAGCAGAAACGTGTAGGGTTCGCCAATACTTGCCCTTGGCTCCAGAAGGACGGTTGCGATCGATGGACTCCTGCACCGCTTTTAGGTTCTCCAGCAGAGCTTCGACGGGGAACTTGCACTTGCCGAAGATCAAATGCACAATGCCGGTGCGATCTGCCCGATACTCCAGCTTGCCGGCTTTAAACTCTTTGATCGCCTGGGCCAGATCCATGGTTACCGTTCCCCCCTTGGGAGAAGGCATGAGGCCGCGCGGCCCCAACAGCCGCCCCAGCTTAGCCACCTGGGGCATCACATCGGGGGTGGCGATCAGAAGGTCAAAATCCATCATGCCCTTGCTGATTTCCTCGATCAGGTCTTCATATCCAACCCGATCCGCCCCTGCATTTTGGGCCTCCACCACTTTCTCGCCGCGGGCAATCACCGCCACTCGGATTTCTTGGCCGGTGCCCCTGGGCAAGACCACGGTGGTGCGCAGTTGTTGGTCGGCGTACTTGGGATCGATCCCCAGGCGGATGTGAACCTCTGCCGCCTCCTCAAATTTGGCGGTGGCCGTCTCCTTCATCAGGGCCAAAGCGGCTTCGGGAGCATAGGCAATGGGCTTCACCTTCTCCCGCAAAGCCTGCATACGTTTGGAAAGTTTTCGAGCCATCGTTTCTCCTCGGGGTACTGACGAGAACTTCTCTCCCCCACAGTGGTTTGCTGAAACAACTTCAAGACCGTGAACACCTCAGATAGGGCAAGGGATCCCTCAATCCACCACCGTCACCCCCATGCTGCGGGCAGTTCCGGCGATAATTTTCATGGCCGCCTCCACATCGTGGGCATTCAAATCCGGCAGCTTCTGCTCGGCGATCTGGCGCAGTTGAGCCCGCGTCAGGGATCCCACCTTGGTTTTGTGGGGCTCGCTGGAGCCAGACTCAATGCCCAGAGCCTTCTTGATCAACACCGAAGCCGGTGGCGTCTTGAGGACGAAGGTAAAGCTGCGATCCTCGAAGATGGAGATCTCAACCGGTACCACCATTCCGGCTTGGTCTGCCGTCTTGGCGTTGTATTCCTTGCAAAAGGCCATGATGTTGACCCCGTGTTGACCCAAGGCTGGGCCAATGGGGGGAGCGGGGGTGGCCTTGCCCGCTTGAATGGCCAACTTGACCACGGCCACCAACTTCTTAGCCATGAAACGCGGTTACACCTCTTTTCGCACTTGACCAAACTCTAATTCTACCGGGGTGTCGCGCCCGAAAATTGAGATCAGAGCTTTGAGCTTGCCCCGTTCTGGGCTGACTTCCACCACCTCGCCGTAGAAACCTTGGAAGGGGCCGGACAGCACCTCGATGCGATCCCCAGGTGCCATGTCGATTTTGAGGGGCACTTCCTCCACCTCGACGCTGCTGAAGATGCGCTGGACTTCGCTTTGGCTGAGGGGACGCGGTGTAACATGCCCCCGACCGCGACCGTAGGCCCGCTTTTCTTCGGTGCCGACAAAGTTGATCACGTTGGGGGTTGTTTTCACCACCATCCAAGTGTCGTCGTTCATGTCCATGCGCACCAGGACATAGCCGGGAAAAATCTTCTCCTCTTGCTCCTGGCGCTTGCCGGATCGATCCAGCTTGAAGCCCGTCCGCTTCGGGATCACCACCTCGACAATTTGATCCGCCACATCCAAAGCAGCCGCCCGTTGCATCAGGGTGCTCTTCACTTTGTTCTCGCAGCCTGAGGCCACCTGCACGGCGTACCAGCGCAGGTTGCGACGCTCTTGACCTTCCCCCTCGTCTGGTTCCGGGATCGCGTCTGCAGGCTCAAAGTGCTCCACACGGCCCCCACGACGTTTTCGCTGCTGCTCTGGCCTCATCACCTCACATCCTCCCTGTAGCCATCCTTGAACATGACTCTCTTGCCCCTCAGGACAGAACATCACAAGAACAGCTGAGTGGCTACCCAAGCAAACACTTGATCGACCAGGTAGATGAAGGAAGCAAAAGCCAACACAATCAGTAAGACTCCTACCGACTCGCCGATCAATTGCCGGCGGCTCGGCCAAACAATCTTGCTTAATTCTGTGCGGGTCTCTTGAATAAAACCCAGGATCCCTTTGGGTGCGGTGGAACTGTCTTTGGAGTGACCCCGGCTGGCGGGATCCAAACGCTGCTCCGTATCGGCTTTGCTGGAGGGGGTGCTCTTAACCACGGCGGTGTTCTCCTAATGGATCCCGAAAACGGTGTACCGCATTTCAGCAGGCACGGGATCGGCTTTGCGATCCTAACAGATTTACCGGGAATGGGATCCAACCTTAGGGAGTGGGGGTGGGCTCAGGTGCCAAGGAACCGGGAGAAAGCAGCAGGGAGCGGCGGCGGGATTGGTTGAATTGCTCCACAGCAGCATCGACGCTGGCCTTGCCGTCCCAGCGGGAAGCGGCACTTTGGCGAGAGAGGAAGTCGGCAGCCCGGAAGAGATCGTTGACGTTAATGCTGGTGCTATCGAACAGAGAGGGATTGCTGTCGCGGCGAATAGCCTCGTTGACACTTCCACTTTGAGTTTGAGCCAGGGCCACCCCAGAACCGCTCAGAACCGAGCTCAAGGCCATTCCCACCAGAAGCAGCACTGGGGGCGAGGGGATCCCACGCCAGGAGACAAGCGATGGATTCAGGAGACGGTTGAGAAGCTTGCCGAGCATGATTTATTTCTCCGCTTCGTTTACACGAGGGTGCTGCTCCGCCAGCCCCTCTACCAACAACTGCTGCTCTTCGGCGGTCAAGGGGCGCTTGGCCAACAGGTCTGGCCGCCTTTGCCAGGTTCGAACCAGCTGCTGCTGCAGACGCCAACGGGCAATGGCTTGATGGTCGCCTGAGAGGAGTACCGGCGGCACCTTGTACCCCTGGAACTCTGGCGGGCGGGTGTACTGAGGATAGTCCAGCAGCCCCGCCTGGAAGCTTTCGCTCTTTAACGAGTCTACCTTGCCTACGGTGCCCGGCAAGAGCCGCACCACGCCGTTGATCAGGGCCAGCGCCGGAATTTCCCCCCCGGTCAGGACAAAATCCCCCAGCGACACCTCGCGGGTGGCCAGGTATTGGCGGATGCGTTCGTCAAAGCCTTCGTACTGGCCACACAGCAGGATCAGCTGCGCCTTCTGGGCCAGCTCCTGCAGCAGCGCCTGGTTTAGCGGTTGCCCCTGGGGCGTCAGCAGAATGATCTCGCAGGGATCCAACCGGGGCAGGGAGGCGACAGCAGCGAAGAAAGGCTCTGGCTTGAGCACCATGCCCACCCCACCCCCGTAGGGCTCATCATCGACACGGCGGTGCTTATCGGTGGCGAAGTCGCGTGGATTGGTGCAGTGGACTTCGGCGATCCCCTGCTGTAGGGCTTTGCCCACCAGCCCAATGCGCAGCGGCGTTTCAAAAAATTCGGGGAAAAGGGTAAGGATATCGAACCGCACAGGACTCAGGACGAGGTGCGCAACCGCTCCAAATCCAGGCGCAAGGACTCAATCTGATGGATCAGCTCCATCAACTCAGCCATCTCTTCTCTGGAGATAGCCGGCTTGTTGGGGGAGGAAGCTGGTGTCGGGGGAGCATTCTCGACAGGCGCTTCAGAGTCAGGACTTGCCGAGGGGGCGTTGGCGGCTGGATCCCTGAGACTCTCAACGTAACGAACTGCCTCCTGCTCGATCAACTCTCCCTTTTGCTCCAGCTCCGCCGCCAGTTGTCCCAAGTCCATCGAGAGGCGGTTGAGGTTTTCGGTGCGCTTTTCCGGGTCTTGCAGGATTTCCACCAGAGCAGTGGCTGTGCCGTAAAAAATGTGGCGAGCCCGCGTGAACCAATCTGAAGAGTGAGAACTCATGGCAGCAGAAAGAGGTGGGTTGTGGATTATTCTAGGCGATCCACCCACCGGGATTGACCCAAGCATTGCAGACTGAATACCCAGCGCCGAAGGACAGACTGGGATCCAATTCTCCAAAATCCTAGGGACACTCTCAGTCTTAAGGCAGGGCTCAATCGACAGCGCGGATCTCGCCACTGTTTAGGCGCTCCACAATCGATTCCAGCAGCTCGTGCTCTTCTGGGGAAATTTCTTGATCGGCCATGACGGCACTGAGAATCTGCTGTTGCTCGGCGCGAGTCAAGACTTTGTCCGCCAAAGCCCGGTTGATTAGAGCTCTCAGCTCAGAGGGTTGAGAGGGTTCCACCGTTTTTCTCCTAGCGCTGGAGGGCAAGGGGTCCCATAATGGGGTTCTGGATCCAAGAAGCAATGGACAGCGGCCCACCACCCAGTATAACGGTACGGCTGTGGAAACCCAGGTATCCTCAAAAGACCAGAGATCCCAACCTGTGGGGGTGATTGGCGGCGGGCAGTTGGCGCAGATGTTGGCCTTGGCAGCTCGCCAGATGGGGATCCCGCTGGTGGTGCAGGCTGCTGCTCCCACCGATCCGGCGGTGGCAGTGGCCGATGGGGTGGTTTGGGGATCCGTAGCCGACACCCAGGCCACAGCCCAGTTGTTGGAGCGCTGCCCGGTGGTTACTTTTGAAAACGAGTTTATCCCTCTGCCGGAGCTGAAAAAACTGGATCCGGAGGGATCCCGCTTTCGTCCCAGCCTCAGCACGCTAGAGCCGCTGCTGGACAAGTTGCACCAACGGCAGTTCCTGGCGCGGTTGGGGTTGCCGGTGCCGACTTTTTTTCCGCTGGAGGCGGTGTTGGATTCGGCAGACCTGGCTGGACTGGGCTTTCCGGTGGTGCTCAAGCGACGGCGGCAGGGCTACGATGGGCAGGGCACCCGCATCTTGCACGAGCGAGCGGCTTTGCAGCAGGCCCTTAGCCAATCTGAGGGGATCCCGCTATTGCTGGAGGAATGGATCCCGTTCGAGCGGGAGCTGGCGGTGATGGTAGCGCGGGGGCTGAAGGGAGAGATCCGGGTTTATCCGGTGGTGGAAACTGTGCAGATTGAGCAAATCTGCCGCCATGTCCTGGTGCCTGCCCGCATCCCCCCAACCACCGAGGCCGAGATCCGGCGCTTAGCAGCCGATCTGATGGAAAAACTGGGTGCAGTTGGCGTGTTCGGCATCGAGCTGTTTTGGGTGCCGCCCCCCCATCCCAAGGCCGGGATCTGGATCAACGAAATCTCGCCGCGGGTACACAATTCCGGCCACTACACCCTGGAAGCCTGCCACACCTCACAATTCGAGCAACACCTGCGGGCCATCCTCGGCCTGCCTTTGGGGGATCCCTCCCTCAAATGTGCGGGGGCAGTGATGGTCAATCTCTTGGGCTATGAGCATGCCACCGGCGATTACCCAGAAAAGCGGCAGCGCCTGGCCCAGCTCCCCAATGCCACGGTGCATTGGTACCACAAAACCCCTGCCCGCCCAGGGCGAAAACTGGGCCATGTAACCGTCTGTCTGCCGACTGCTCCCTCTCCTTTCGAAGCAGCAGCCCTTGTCCGCACCCTCGAATCCCTCTGGTACCCCCAGCCATGAGCCAAGTGTCGGATCCCTCATTTTCTCCAGCCACACAAGCCCTGATCCAGGCGATGCAACGGCGGGATGTGCCCGCGGTAGCTCAGCAGGTGAACGGCTTGTCCCCTCAAGAGCGCCCCGCCGTGTTGACCCCTGCCCTTCGATACCTCGCCGGGGTGGATCCCGCCAGCGCCCAGTGGTTTGTTCGCCACCTCATGGCCCCTGCGGTCAAAGCGCAACTGCGAGAAGGGATCCTCAAAGCCGCCCAAGACTACCTACAGGAAGCCGGCTTCACCGAAGGGATCGACTACGAACTCAAGCCTGTTCGCGAAAGCGGTGCGGAGCACCATCCCCAATCGGGGGGCAACATCTTGAGCATCAGCCGCAGAGCCTTGCCCTACGCGGCTCCCGATGACGATCCCTTGGGGCAGTTGTTGTTGGCGGAATTCTGCGAATTGCGAGACTAGGCCACCATGAGCGGTACGAGTTATCGGCTGCAGCTGTTGGACATCACTGCCCTGCCCCAACTGCTGGAGCTGGATCGGCGGTGCTATGGGGGATACTGGGGAGAACAGGGATATCGAGCGGAGCTGGAACGACCCACAAGCACGGTGATTGGGGTAGTGGCGGAACCCGCTGCCGTTGGCGCTTCGTGTGGCTCGGGCCGAGCCGAGTTTCCCCTTCCCTCTCCAAACCCCACTTCGCCGACGCAGACGACAAAAGAGCTGGTGGGCTTCGGCATTCTCTGGCGCATTGAAGAAGAAGCGCATATCATCTCCTTGGCGGTGGATCCCGAGTACCGACGACAGGGCTTGGGCCGGCGGATTCTGGAAGAACTGCTGAACCAAGCGAGAGCAGCAGGCTGCCGCTGGGCCACTCTGGAGGTAAAGGCTTCCAATCAAGCGGCAATCCGCCTGTACGAATCGGCAGGGTTTCAACGGCTGGGACGTCGCAAGGGGTATTACAACGGAGAAGATGCGCTGGTGTATTGGAAGAAACCGATTTAGAAGGCTATCAATTGTAAATTGAAGAACTGCAAACGTATTTCGGGATACACCTTAGGCCAGACAGTGAGCAAGCCAATAGGCTAAGCATATCAAGGCTGCGGGCGATACAATGCAATACAACACATTGACCGGGTGCCGATTGCGTATTTGATTCTTTTATAGATCATCAAAGTGCTCTCGTTTTGTGGATGCAAACTGCTCGACACAGCTCCTTCCGGCAACATTGGCTCTAGCCAATGCAGGCGCATCTACCGTGCAACGGAGACGCTGACTTGATCACGGAGCTCCTGCTCGGTGGGGAAAAGCTATAATCTGCGGTATCAACAACTTGAGTTCGATCCTTGCCGTTCGATGGCCCATCGGAGCTTTGACTGATGGCTGGAGCCCTTGGGTTAATAGAATGTGAAGTTTTATTTCGAGATCCAACATTTCTGCCTCAATATATATTTTTCATATCATATTCCCCCTTTGGCCAACTTGCCTGAAAAAACACTTCAGGCTAACCTACACTTGTTATCTGTCCATCCTGAGCATTTTCAAGCTGTGAGGATCATTATGGACACCTCTGGAAACACCATTGGAGATGAGGCCATCTCTTTTGTCGTCAGTCTTTGGTCTAGGCTTATCGATTTTATGCCCAATCTCCTTGCGGCGATTGCCATCTTAATTCTGGGTTGGATAGTGGCCAAGGCGGTAGCCTTCGGCATCAGAGGACTTCTCAAGAGGACGCAACTGGACAATCGCCTGGCTGCTTGGGTTTTGGGCCAAAAGCCCGGCGAGAAGCTGCCCCAAACGGAGCGCTGGGTGGCCGCTGCCGTCTACTGGGTGATTCTTGCTTTTGTGTTGGTGGCGGTACTGAATGCCCTGCAGCTTCAAGCTGTCTCCGATCCGCTCAACAGGTTTTTGGGGGAAATCTTCGTTTATCTGCCACGGGTGGGTGGGGCGCTGGTGCTGCTGGCTGTGGGCTGGGTGGTGGCCACTGTTGCTCGGCTGGCGGTCATCCAGGGGCTGCGGCGTTTCAACCTCGATGAGCAGTTGGCCCGGCCTCTGCAACAGGAAAGCACTGCCGGTGAGGCAGGTGCAGAAGGAACCCCAACCGGCCAAGAGGGAGGTACAGAGGTCACCCCTTTCCTGCTGAATGAAACTTTGGGCAATGCCCTTTACTGGCTGATTCTGCTGTTCTTTTTGCCGATCATCCTGGATACCCTGAACCTGCAGGGGCCGCTGCAGCCAGTGCAAAACCTGCTGGATCAAATCCTGTCGATGGTACCCCGCATTTTGGGAGCGCTCATCATCGGTGTGGGGGGCTGGTTTTTGGCCCGCATCGTGCGTGGGATCGTTTCCAATTCAGCGGGAGCTAACCGCTTGGGGGCACGCTTTGGCATTCCCCAGCTGGCCCAAACGGTGGGCACAGTGGCCTACGTCTTGGTGTTGATCCCGGCAGTGATTGCCGCCCTCAAGGCCCTGGAAATCCGGGCCATCTCCGATCCAGCGGTGGCGATGCTGGAGCAGGTGTTGCGGGCCATTCCCCGAATTGCAGGATCTGCTCTCATCCTGGCCGTGTTCTACTGGCTGGGGCAGTTTTTGGCTGGCTTGGTGACCCAGTTGCTGCAGGCAATCGGTTTCGACCGCTTGGCTGCCGGCCTTGGTTTGCCCTCGGCCCCTGCTCCTGAAGCTCCCGCCGCCGAAGGGGATCCCTCAACCTTGGTGAAGCGGCGCACTCCCTCTGAGATTGCTGGCTTGGTGGTCTGGGTGGGCGTGGTCTTGCTCGGGGCAGTGCCAGCCGTGGAGCTGCTGCAGTTTGCTGCTTTGACCGACATCGTGGAGGGGCTGTTGGTCATTTCCGGGCGGGTGCTCATCGGCGCTTTGGTGTTTGGGATCGGTCTTTACCTGGCGAATTTGGCCCATTCCATGGTTAAGAGTCTCGGCAACCCCTCCTCAGGAGTGCTGGCGCAGGCGGCGCGGGTAGCCATTTTGGTTCTGGTTGGCGCCATGGCCTTGCAGCAGATGGGCGTAGCCACCGATATTGTGGTGCTGGCCTTTGGCCTGGTGCTGGGCGCCATTGCCGTGGCTGTGGCTTTGGCTTTTGGGTTGGGAGGTCGCGATGTAGCTGCCGAGCAGATCCGGCAATGGCTCAAGAGAGAGTGAGAGCCGATCTCTATAGGCATTCGATTGCGCCTAAAAAATTGCCCCGCCCATCACCGGGCGGGGTTATTGCTGCATCCTCAGGCCAGCTTAAACTGCCTCTGGAACTTTGGCCTCTTCCGCCGCCACTTCCTGCACCACGATCTTGCCCCGGAACACCACGTAGTTGTAGATGTTGTAGGACAAGATAACCGGGATCAGGAAGCCAATAAAGGTGAGCATAAACACCAGGGAGCTGGGGGAGGCCGCCGCTTCGTAGATGGTGACGCTGGGGGGAATAATGTTGGGGAAAACCATGAACCCCAAGCCGACAAAAGAAAGTGCAAAAATCAAAAAGGTGTAAACCAAAACGCTATTTTCTTCCCGCCGGCGCAGGCTGCGCAGCAACAACGCCACCAACAAAAGTCCCAGCGCCGGAATGGCGGCAAAGATGTAGAAAAGAGGGGGCGAGAAGAGCTGAGCGCGCGCTTGGTCGGACATGATGGGCGTGCTGATGGTGATAAACAGCGCCCCGATTAAGGTTGTCCAGGTAGCAATGGTTGCCGTCCTGTAATAGGTTTTCTGGAGTTCCCCAGTGGTTTTCACAATCAAGTAAGCTGAGCCGATCAAGACATACCCCTGGATCAAGGTAAGGGCCACCAGCAGGGAGCGCCAGGTCAGCCAGTCCCAGGGGCTGCCGGCAAAGTGGCCGGTCTCATCGACTCGGATCCCTTCGAAGACGCTGCCCAAGGCAAATCCCTGGCCCAAGGCTGCCAAAAAGCTGCCCACCCCGAAGGCGATGTTCCACACCAGCTTGTTGTCGGCGTTCTCCCGAAACTCGAAGGAAACGGCCCGCAAGATCAGGCCCACCACCATGATCACCAGGGGTAGGTAGAGGGCATTGAGAATGGTGGCGTAGGCGAGAGGAAAAGATCCAAATAGGGATCCCCCCATCAACACCAGCCACGTCTCGTTGGCATCCCAAACATTGCCCAAGCTGGTCATGAGAATGCTGCGCCGCGTCTCGCTGGAGGCCGTCAGGGAGAGGATACCAACTCCCAGATCAAACCCGTCCAGCAGAACGTAGAGAAATAGGAATAGGCCCAGGATAAAAAACCAAACCTGGGGCAGAAACCGCTGTAAAGGCTCAAAAGATTCCATCGCTGTTCCCTCTGCTTTGAGTATTTCTGAGAGTATTTCTGACCAGTGCGAGACAGTTCCCGATGGCGATCCCCAGTCCCTCTCCCTCTAGGGAAGGGAAGTTGGGAGTTGACGTAGCGAAGGGTTTCACTGCTGTGGGGAATGGGCCTGCTACGTTGCCCTGTTGCTACTTGGAGTCACCAGTTAGATGGCTACCAAACTGCTGCTACCGAGCTTCTGCAGGACGGCGATCCGGTTCGTGGCGGGCAGGCTCGACCACGATCACCGGCTGCGTTGCCGGGACAGGGGCGGGCAACTCCAGGTTTGGCCCTTCGCGGATGATGCGGCTGCCAAAGTAGAGGGCGGCAACGAAGAACACAGTGTACAACGCGGTCAGGCCAACCAGAGAAAACAGCACTTCTCCTGCCGGCAGGGGCGAAACCGATTCCACCGTGCGCAGTTGTCCATACACAATCCAGGGCTGCCGACCCACACAGCGGACGATCCAACCGGTTTCAACGGCGATGTATCCCAGGGGTGCTGCGAAGATCCAAGCTCTCATCAGCCACTTTTGCTGAGAAAGGGCCTCCACTGAGAGCTTGCCCCTCAGCCATTGCACAAGGGTAACTCCGACAAGCCCGGCTAGGAGGAGGCCAATGGCCACCATTGTCCTAAAGGAGTAGTAGATGAGGCCAACCATGTGGGGACGATTTTGGGGATCCCAGCTTTTGAGCCCTTGAATGGGTCGATCCAGCCTGGGTTTGAACTCCAGCAGATAGCCCAGCGCGCCAGGGATCTTCACCTCCCACTCGTTGCGCTCTTCACGGTCGTTGGGCAAGGCCAAAAGGCTCCAGTCCGCCCGCTCACCGGCAGGGATCGTCTCCCACTGGGCCTCCATGGCCGCCAGCTTGGCCGGCTGATAGCGATAGACTTGCTCCGCGCTCAGATGGCCGACGAACACCTGCAAAGGGGCGACCACCAGGGCCATCGCCAAGACCACTTTGAGGGAGCGGGAGAAAAACTCGCTGTGCCGCCGATTGAGAATGTACCAAGCACTGATGCCACCGATTACAAACAAAGAGGTTTCCAAGGTGGCAAAGAACATGTGCAGAAAGCTATTGACCATGAAGGGGTTGACGATTGCTTGCAGGTAGTCCCGCACCACAAACTTCCCATCCACAAATACACCACCTGCCGGTGTCTGCAGCCAAGAGTTGGCCGTCAGGATCCAAAAGGTGGATAGGTTGGCACCAAAAGCTACCAGGATCGTCGAGATCCAGTGAATCACCGGCGGCACGCGATCCCAGCCGAACAGCATGATCCCCAGAAAGCTGGCCTCCAGCATAAAAGCCATCGTGCCTTCAAACCCCAGGATGGTGCCGAAAAAATCTCCCACTGCTTCGGAGAAGGGCGCCCAGTTCATGCCAAACTGAAAGGCCATCGGCAAGCCTGAGGCCACGCCAATACCAAAGTTCAACACATAGAGTTTTGACCAGAAACGGGCGTGACGGTAGTAATCTAGGTTGCGGGTTTTCAGCCAAAGTCCCTCAATAACAACAAGGTAAATGGCCATCCCCGTTGTTAAAACCGGCCACAACATGTGAAAAATGGCCGTGAGGGCAAACTGTAGACGAGAAAGGGCAACGGTATCCAGAAACATGATTTGTACCAAGTTTAGATGAATTGACCCATACAGCTTTTTCCGACAACATCTGCTGCAGCTGATGCAGCTACATCTCCGGCATGAAAAACATCTTGCTGACTGGCAGACATCAGATGAGGCCGGGAAAGCCGCGCTTTGTGGTTCCTTCTAACATCGAATCTTGGCTAAGACAATCGACAAGCCGTCCGACTCTAAAGGTTAATTTTAGGATTCTGTGAGATATAGACCTTTTTTTGTAATTTGGACTACAAAGCAAAAAGCCCTCTGTGAACCTAGCGGCCAAAAACTGGCAGGCCATTGACATAGGGTTCTGGTTTTCTTCGTCTTTAAACAACAAAACTGTTGTCCCAATAGATCGAGGAGCAATTCCCAGCAAGGGGCGACTTCCCGTCTACAGCGCCAGCAGACGGCTGCTGATTGTCCCCGGAGCCTGCCAGAATTGGGATCCCTGCTTGTTGGGATCGCAGTTTGCAGGGTGGGGTGGAAGATGTCGTTTATTCCGCTGGTGCGCTTTCTGGCCCAATCTGGCTTGATGCAAGAGTTGGCCGCCCGGTTGAGATCACGGCGACAGGCAGATCTGCAGGGGGCAGGGCGGATCCCGAAGGGGTTGATTGCCTCAGCTTTGGCCCAGCAGGAAAGTCGCTCTCTGTTGGTGGTCACGTCTACCTTGGAGGAGGCGGGCCGCTGGACGGCGCAACTGGAAGGCATGGGCTGGGAGAGCGTGCAGCTTTACCCCACTTCAGAGGCTTCCCCCTACGAACCTTTTGACCTGGAACCGGAGCTGGTGTGGGGCCAGTTTCAGGTGCTGGCCGATTGTCTCCAGGGCAAAACCGGGCTTGCCATCGTGGCTACGGAGCGGGCCCTACAGCCCCACCTTCCCCCCCCAGAGGTGTTTCGGGCCTTTTGCCTCCAGCTGGAACCCGGCCTGGAGATGTCGCCGCAGCAGTTGGGGCAGCAGTTGGCTCGTCTGGGCTATCGGCGGGTAAGCCTGGTGGAAAGCGAAGGGGAGTGGAGCCAGAGAGGCGATATTCTCGACGTTTTCCCGGTGGCCTGCGAATGGCCGGTGCGCCTAGAGTGGTTTGGCAACGAGCTGGAGCGGCTGCGGGAGTTTGACCCGGTGAGCCAGCGCTCCCAAGATGGGATCCCCCACGTTTGGCTTACTCCCACCGGCTATGGGCCTATCCTCTGGCCGGCTCTGCAGGAAAAAGCCGATCAGCTCTCCCAGGGCCTACGGCAGCAGTTGGAGCAGTCGCCCACCCCCCCGGAGGGCTTGCGCCGTTTTCTCGGCCTGCTCTACACCCCTCCCGCCAATCTGCTCAGCTATCTGGATCCCACCACCCTCATCCTGATCGACGAGCCAGAGCAGTGCCAGGCCCACAGCCAGCAGTGGCTCTACCACGCCCAAGAACAGTGGAAACAGGCCCAGGTTGCGGAGCCGGCTCTGCAGCCCTTTCACCGCCCCTTCGATCTCCATGCTCCCGACTGGGATCCCTTCCCCCGCCTGTTGGCCCGTGCCATAGCGCTCCACGCCGCTCTCACTCCGGGAGAATCCGCCGCCATCGACCTGAAAAGCCGGGCCGTTCCCGCCATCCCCCACCAGTTTGGATCCCTGGCCAAAACCCTGCGCGAGTACCGCAAGCAGCAGTTGCAGGTGTGGATCCTCTCTGCCCAGCCCTCCCGCACCGTAGCTCTGCTGCAGGAACACGACTGCCCCGCCCAGTACGTGCCCAACCCCAAAGACTTCCCCGCCATCGAGCGCCAGCTGCAGTCCTACACCCCGGTGGCCCTCAAGTATTCCGGCCTGGCCGAGCTGGAGGGGGTTCTCCTGCCCACCTTGGGGTGGGTGGTGCTCACCGACCGCGAGTTTTTCGGCCAGCACAGCCTGGCCACCCCTACTTATGTGCGCAAGCGCCGCCAGGCCAGCTCTCGCCAGGTGGATCCCAACCTGCTCAAGCCAGGGGATTTTGTCGTTCACAAGGCCCATGGCATTGGCCAGTTTCTGCGCTTAGAAAGCCTCACCATTGGGGGCGAAACCCGCGAGTACCTGGTTATTCAATACAGCGATGGCCTGTTGCGGGTGGCTGCCGACCAGGTCAACTCCCTTTCCCGCTACCGGGCCAGCGGGGATGGGCCTCCTGCCCTGCACAAAATGTCCGGCAGCACTTGGGAAAAGACCAAGCAAAAAGTCAAAAAGAGCCTGCAAAAAGTAGCCTTTGACCTGTTGGAACTCTATGCCAAGCGCGCCGAACAGGAGGGCTATGCCTTCCCGCCCGATTCTCCTTGGCAACAGGAGCTGGAAGATTCTTTCCCCTATCCCCTGACGCCGGATCAACTCCGAGCTGTCCAGGAGATCAAGCGGGATATGGAATCTCCACGCCCTATGGATCGGCTGCTGTGTGGGGACGTGGGCTTTGGCAAAACAGAGGTGGCAATCCGTGCCATTTTCAAAGCCGTAACCGCCGGCAAGCAAGTGGCTCTTTTGGCGCCGACCACCATTCTCACCCAGCAGCATTATCACACCTTAAAAGAGCGCTTCGCTCCCTATCCCATTCAAGTGGGCTTGCTCAACCGCTTCCGCACCTCGGAGGAGAAAAAAGAAATCCTATCCCGTCTCAAAAGCGGCGAACTGGATGTTGTGGTGGGCACCCACCAGCTTTTGGGCAAGGATGTACAATTTCGCGATTTGGGCCTTTTGGTGATTGACGAAGAGCAGCGATTTGGCGTCAACCAAAAAGAGAAGATTAAGCTGCTGAAAACCCAGGTGGATGTGCTGACGCTCACCGCCACCCCCATCCCGCGCACCCTGTATATGGCCTTGTCGGGGCTGCGGGAAATGAGCCTGATCCAAACTCCCCCGCCTTCCCGTCGGCCCATTAAAACTCACCTTTCGCCCTACAATCCTGAGGTTGTCCGCACAGCCATCCGCCAGGAATTGGATCGGGGTGGGCAAGTGTTTTATGTGGTCAACCGCATCGAAGGGATCGAAGAAGCCAGCGCCAAATTGCGGGAATGGGTGCCCGGCGCCCGCATTGCCATTGCCCACGGGCAGATGCCGGAAGGGGAGCTAGAGGCAACGATGCTGGCTTTTAACAATGGGGAAATCGATATCCTGGTCTGCACGACGATTATCGAATCCGGTTTGGATATTCCCCGCGTCAACACCATTTTGATTGAAAATGCTCAGGAGTTTGGATTGGCTCAGCTATACCAGCTGCGGGGGCGGGTGGGCCGGGCCGGGATCCAAGCGCATGCTTGGCTGTTCTATCGAGAAGATGGGATCCTCAGCGAGGACGCCCGCAAACGTCTCCAGGCCATTCAGGAATTTACCCAACTGGGATCCGGCTATCAGTTGGCGATGCGGGATATGGAAATTCGCGGCATTGGCAACCTGTTGGGAACGCAGCAATCGGGGCAAGTCAATGCAGTGGGCTTCGATCTTTACCTGGAGATGCTGCAAGAGGCTATTCGAGAAATTCGCGGCCAGGAGATCCCGCAGGTGGAGGACACGCAAATCGACCTGAATGTTACCGCTATGATCCCGCAAAGCTATATTCCCGACGAAGATCAAAAGATGCAGGCTTATCGACAACTGGCCGCTGCTGGCTCTCGGGTCGAGCTGTTGCAAATTGCCCAAGAATGGCAAGACCGCTTTGGCCCCCTGCCCAAGCCCACTCAGGAGCTGCTGCGGGTAATGGAGCTGAAGGTGCTGGCCCGAGCCCTGGGCTTTTCCCGCATCAAACCGGCCAAAGAGCATGTGCTTTTGGAAACCCCCATGGAGGAGCCCGCTTGGAATCGCCTGAAAGAGGCCCTGCCCACTCACCTGCAGCCTCGCTTTGTTTACCAACCGGGCAAGGTGACGGTGCGGGGTCTGGGGATGGTACCGGCAGCGCAGCAACTGGAGAGCCTTTTGCAGTGGCTAGACAAAATGAGTTTGGCCCTGACAACCTCCTGAATCCTGCTGGATCCCTCTCGGGGTGGGTTCATGCTCTGATGTGAGAAAGTGGGATGGGTGGGCGGCCTTCCTCTGTTTGAACTTTTGCCCTCCTTTTTGCATCGTGTTCGCGTCATGTAAAGTTCTAGAAGCCCACCACCTGCAGAAGACCTACCGGCAGGGGAGCAAGGAGGTGCGGGCGGTGGTGGATGTATCCCTGACGATGGCGGCAGGGGAGATCCTGGCTTTTCTGGGGCCCAACGGGGCCGGCAAGACCACCACCATCAAGCTCATTGCCGGGCTGATCCAACCGGACGCGGGCACAGTGCGCATTCTTGGACGGGATCCCCATACCGATCCGGGGGCCCTGGCCCAGGTGGGGGCAGTGCTGGAAGGCAATCGCAACCTCTACTGGCGGATGACCCCCCTACAGAACCTGGAGTACTTCGGTGTGCTGCGGGGGCTATCCCCCAGAACCGCTCGGCAACGGGGGTTAGAGCTGCTGGAGACCTTTGGCCTGCAGGAGAAACAAGATGTGGCCGTGCAAACCCTTTCGCGGGGCATGCAGCAGAAGGTGGCCATTGCTGTCGCCCTCCTGCATCAACCGGCCCTGTTGCTGCTGGATGAGCCCACCCTGGGGTTGGATGTGGAATCGGCGCAAGCGGTGAAATCCCTGATCCGCCAAATTGCCGCTTCGGGTCGAGCCATCTTGCTCACCACCCATCAACTGGATATTGCGGAAGCGCTCTCGGATCAGGTAGCCGTTATTCGACAAGGGGTGATCATCGCCCAAGCCCCCACGGGAGAGTTGATCCGGCACTTTGCCGGCGCCGTCGGTACTTACCGGATCGAGCTGGAACAGGGGCTGGATCCCTGGAGGTTTGAACAACTGGCCCGCCAAGGGGTGGAGATTCTCGGATCCCATCGGGTGCGGTTCAGCGGCCCGCCAGAGATGCTCTATCAGGTGCTGGAGATCTTGAAGCCTTTGCCCTTGCTCAGCCTCAAACGAGAGGAAGCCGATCTCACCCATATTTTCCTCGAGTTGTTGAAAAGAGGGGATAGACAATGCCAGTGATCCACCTGTTTTGGGCCGAACTAAAGCGGGCCTGGATCCAGTACATTCGCTATCCGGCGGAGGCCCTGGGCGGGATCCTGATCACCACGTTCTTCTTCTATGCCCTCTTTGCCGGCGCCCAATATGTGGCAGGGCCTGCCTCCCAATTTGGCGAACGGTTGGATGCGGTGGTGATCGGCTATGTGCTCTGGACGCTGGTCATTTTTGTGGTGAACGACATCGCCCTCAACCTGCAGGTGGAAGCCCAGACAGGCACCTTGGAGCAGGTGTTGCTCTCGCCATTTTCGGCAGCCACTCTCTTCTTGGCACGGGCTTGTGCCAGCTTGGTGTTGCGCTTTTCCATTGTCGTCGTCATTCTGGGCGTCATCTTATTGCTGACGGGCAGCCGGTTGCGGTTTCCCCCTGCTCTGGTGTTGCCTTTGGTGAGCGTGGTGCTGGGGGCCTACGGTTTTTCGTTTTTGCTGGGATCCGCCGCTCTGATTTGGAAGCGAATTCAGCAGCTTTTAATTATCAGCCAATTCGGCTTGCTTTTTCTGTTGGCTGCTCCCACGGAAGAATGGCCGGGATCCCTGAGGTGGCTAGGGCAAAGTCTGCCCATGACGGCGGGGGCTGGGCTGCTGCGAGACGTGATGGTGCGGGAGGCGGGCTTGGATCCCGTGCGGCTGATCATGGCTCTGACCAGCGGCGTTTTCTACTTCGGCCTGGGCTTGCTGACCTTTCGCCGGGCGGTTCGGGCAGCCAAGCGCCGAGGGATCCTGGGATCCCAGTAGAGGTCTGCAGGAGGGCATCTAGAGCGAACGTTGGTCGGGGGAGCGGCGCAGCAGGTGAAGGAAATGGTATTCCACGGCACCGGTGGTCGGGTTGTTCTCGGGGGAAGCGATGCCCCGCCGGCTCAGCTCTTGCAATGCTTTTTCAATCTCATCAAAATCGGCAGGCAAGTCGATAGCGATTTCCGAAAGGGTGAGGACCCCTTGCCGCTGTTGGGCTAGCCGCAGGATCTCCCGCATCAGAGCTTGACCTTTGAGGGGCTGAGGAGGTGCTGAGGTGGTTTTTGAGGAAGCTGGGGATGGGGAGGGTCGGGATCCCTGTAGAACTGCCAGTTTGAAGTTGTGATTTTCCACCATGCCTGGGATCAAAAACAGGTCGATCAACTGCCCAATGCCCAACAGGCCAAAGGTGAACAGCCAGAGAACGCCTGTGCCGGTCTTGCCCAGGTAGAGGCGATGGACGCCACAGATCCCGAATATGCCCAACGCCCAGAGGATGTAGGCGGTACCGACGGATTTGGGTTCGGCGGGGGGCAGCAGGTAGCGAGAACTCATGGGGATTTGACGAGATAACTTTGAGCGGGTACTCCAAGTCTAAGTCTGTCATCTCCTGGCCTGGACGGGCAGAAGAGAACCGGCAAAACCAATCCCTTTACCTCTAAAAGCGAGCTTGGACCCCTTCTAGGCTACTGCCTGAGGGAGGGCAGCCTCAACGGGAAAAGAACCGGAATAATGAGATCTGAAGCTCCCCAAGCTCGAAGAACTCCGTCCTGCCATCGCGAACGGTGGGCACACTCATAGGGAAGGTCAATGCTCGAGCCAATTTTAATCGGGTTGAGCGCTGTGCTCTGGGGCGGCCTCTGGGGCTACGCCACGCTGCTGGTCGTGCTGGTGAACTTTAAAGAGCAGGGATCGGTTTATGCCTATCCGATGCAAGCGGTGTTGGATCGCTTCGTGGAATCCTTGGGGTTAGACTGGCTCAAAGCTCTCCATGCTATGCAACTGAGGCCGCTGCGCCAGATCAGCTATGCTCTGTTCGGCGCCGTCACCTTGGGGGTGGCTTTCATGCTCTGGGTGTTGGGCTGAGGCGATGCCCAGATCAACAGGCGCATTCGCGCAGCAACTGCAAATGCATCAACCCAACCCGAGTTCTCGACAGGCCCATCATGAACGCTGCTCAACTGGTCGCCATCCTCTCTACTGCCATTGCCACCGCCACACCGTTGGTCTTTGCCTGCATAGGGGAAACCATTACCGAGCGGGCGGGGGTGATCAATCTCTCCGCAGAGGGGACGATCATGCTGGCCGCCATGGTTGGGTTCGCCGTGGCCAAGCTGACGGGAAGTCTGGCGTTGGGCTTTTTGGCTGCCGCCGCTGTGGGAGTGCTGTTTGCTGGGATTGTGGCCTTCGGCTCGCTGACCCTGAAGGGATCCCAAATTGCCATTGGTTTTGTCTTGGCCCTGTTGGGGGCGGATTTGTCTTCCTTTTTGGGCAATCCGTTCGTGCGGATCCCAGGGCCAACGGTGCCCAGCCTGCCGATCCCCTTCTTGAGAGAGGTGCCACTGCTGGGGCCGCTCCTGTTCCGAGGGGATCTGTTGCTGTACGCCAGCTACGCGCTCATCGGGGGAACTTGGTTCTTTTTTTATCGCACTCGGCCTGGCCTGATGTTGCGGGCCATGGGAGAACAGCCGGCAGCAGCCTTTGCCCGGGGCACCGATGTCATTTTCTGGCGCTATGTCTATACCCTTGTGGGGGGATCCCTATTGGGCTTGGCGGGAGCTGCTTTTTCTCTGGATTTCAAGGCCGGCTGGAGCCACCGACATACAGCAGGGTATGGCTGGATTGCTTTGGCCATCGTCATCTTCGGCGGCTGGAACCCCTTGCGGGTAGCCCTGGGGGCCTACCTGTTCGGCATTTTGCAGTCCTTTGCCGGAGTTGCCCAGACTACCATCCGCGCCGTGCCCACCCAAGTTTTTACGGTGGCTCCCTTTGTGTTGATGATTTTGGTGTTGGTGCTCACTTCTGGGGAATGGTGGGAGTACGGCTTGCGCGGGATCCCACCTCGGCTGCGGCGCTGGATCCAGCAGGCGGTGAAGGCCACTCCGCCGGCAGCTCTGGGGCAGCCGTTTGAACCGGGCTAGAGGTTGCTTCCGGCACTGCGGCTTGGGGGTCGCTGATCAGCCGGATCGGAGAGGGGAATCTGAAAGCGCTAGAAAATAGCCTGCAGTTTTTTAAGGCAAGCCTGGATCTGCGCCATTTCCGAGGGATCCAGCTTTTGGAAACGCTCTTTCAAGTAGGCGATGTGGGCCGGGAAAATTTCCTCAAACAGTTTTTCCCCCGCCTCTGTCAGCACGACCTTAAAGCAGCGTCGGTTTTCCGGGGGCACTTCCCGGCGCACCAGCCCTTTTTGTTCCAGGCGATCCACAATGCCGGTCAGTGTCCCTTTGGTCACCAGCGTTTTTTGGGCCAGGACATTCATGGTCATCCCAGGGGTATTGCCGAGGGTCACCAACACATCAAATTGGGGGGCGGTCAGCCCCATTTGCCGAATATGAACCCCGGCATAATTTTCAAAGGCTTGGTAGGCCCGCGCCAGGTCTCGCAACAGCCCCAAAAAAGGCTCACGGGCCGCCGCCACCGTCCGCGTCAGCGGAACGGAGTCCTCAGGGTTGAGAACCTCGTCGCTTTGAAGAGGAGGAGAGTTAGCGGGAGTGGGCATGGTTGAAGATCGCTGTTCGCGTTGGTGGAACAGAGTCCTGAGGGAACTCAACCCCAAAGGACAGTCTCGGCTCTATGATAGCCCACCGTAGTACAGTTCTAACGCAAATTATGGTCATTTCGATCCAAGCCAGGATACTGCACCTATGCCTAAAACCCTAAAACATTGAATGCACTGGGCCAGAAGGCTTTTCAAGGACTCCGTCCCGCTGGCGCGACCAGTAGCTCGGGTATCTCATCCTAAACTGAAACGACTATGACGGTTATTCCGGCAGCAGCGAAAGAAGGGCTAGGGATCTTCAGGGCAGTTGCAGCACCTGAACGGGCGAACCGGCAGGGATCTGGGTTGTTCCCACCGGCAGCACAGCCAAGGCATTGCAGCCGGCCAGACTGATGAGATTGCCGGAATTGAGGTTGGCGGCGGGCTGAAATCGGATCCCTTCGGGCTTGACCTGCAGCCGTCCCCAGAGGTAGTGTTCCCGCCGACCGTCGGCATGCAGATCCACAGCGCTGAAGGCGGAGAGGATCTGCCAGTAGGGGGGCAGGGATCCGCCCATTTTTCGCAGAGCCGGGTGCAAAAAGCGCCAGAAGGTCACCAGGGCAGAGGCAGGGTTGCCCGGCAGGCCAAAGTAGAGCTTGGGAGGGCCGTGGGGATTGGGAAAACGGGCCACCGTCAGGGGTTTGCCCGGCTTGATGGCCACACTGCGGATGAAAATCTCGCCTCCCAACTCCTCCAGCACCTTTTCCACCAGGTCAAAATCCCCCACCGATACCCCTCCAGAAGAGATCACCCCATCGGCAGAGGCCAGGGCCTGCTGGACGACCTGCCGCAACACCTGAAGCCGATCCGGCACGATGCCCAACTGGATCGGGATCCCACCCGCTGCCTTGACCAGAGCCGCCAGGCCGTACTGGTTGGAATCCACAACCTGCCCCGGCCCCGGCACCTGCTGGATGGGCACTAGCTCATCCCCTGTCGAGAACAGGGCTACCCGGGGCTGACGAAACACCGGCACCATCGCCTGTCGGATGGCAGCCAAAACGGCCAGCTCCGCTCCACCCAAAGCCTGCCCTGTCAACAGAACGGGATCCCCCTGCCGGGCAAAGTCTCCTTGGGGCCGGACAAATTGGCCCCGTTGCGGACGCTGCAAGAGGCGGACGGTTCCCGGCGAAGGTTGCTGCGTGTCTTCCTGCATCACCACGGTGTCCGCACCGCCGGGCAAGATAGAGCCGGTGTAGAGACGCACCGCTTGTCCGGGCTGGAGATCTCGGGTGGGTGCCTTCCCGGCGGGGAGAGTCTCGATCACCTGTAGCTCACAAGGGATCCCCGCTTGCACATCTTCATGGCGCACGGCATAGCCATCCATGCTGGAGGTGGGCCGGGCCGGAAAATCTTGGGGGCTATACAAAGTTTGGCTGAGAACGCGGCCTTGGGCGGATCCCAGCTCCACCCACTCTGTGCCCAGCGGCTGAACCGCCTGCAAAATCAGGGCTTCTGCTTCGGCCACCGGCAGCATCACGGCTTTTACAACCCCCTTCTCCAACACCTTTCTTCAGCATCCAGAAGTCGGTTCCGCCAAGGCCATTAAATTACAACTTAAACTGCGAACAGCAGCCATCAATTCCGACCTTGGCATGAGAAGTGTATGACCAGGATCCCACCAAGCCCCAGAGCTGGCAAGAAGTCGGGTCAAGTTGCTTATTCGGAGTCTGCAACTCTTTCTACTTCGGGATCCCGGCCTTGTTGGGGAGATGGGGATCCCGGCAGCGTTGCAACCGGCCATAGGCTATCTGGCTGCTGTGACTGCGGAAGCTGGATACTGGTCGCGTAGCGGGCGTAGCCTTAGGACGACTGAGCCACCGGATAGCTCGAGTGCAGCAAGCGAGGTGTCTATGTTAAATGCCGCCGTCATCCTCACGATCTTCCTTGGCTTCTGGGGAGTCGTGGTTAAGCGCAACCTCATTATGAAGATCCTGTCTATGGATGTCATGAGCACCGGGGTCATCGCCTTCTTCGTGATCTGGGCAGCCCGGAGCGGTGTGTTCACCCCCATCTACAAACCCTGGCGCGAGCTGGACTATGCCGACCCGGTGCCTCAGGGGATCATCCTCACGGCCATCGTCATCGGCCTGTCGGTACAAGCCTTGATGTTGGTGGGGGTGATGAAGCTCTCCCGCAATCATCCCACCCTCGAAGTCGAGAGCATCGAACAGGCAGTCGCGTCAGGGGCGCAGAGCACTTCTACCGATGACTGAGCTGACGCTGGTATGGGTGGCGCTGCCCTTTCTGCTGGCCTTCACAACCTACTTGATGCCAGCCCTAACCCGTCCCAGCCTGGTGGGGATGGCTGCGCTGACGGTGGTCTATGCGGTGCAGCAGGGGGGCTTGCCCGGCACAACCGCCACACCCCTGGAGCTACAGCTTTTGGATCACTTCGGGGTGACGCTGCGGATCGATGCCAATGGAGCAGCGATGCTCTTGGCCCACGGCCTGGTCACGCTAGGAGTGGCCCTGTATTTGGATAGACGCTTTGCGGGCAGCCGCTTTCTGGCCATGCAGTTGCTGATCGTCCACGGTAGCGCCAATGCTGTCGTCATCAGTGCCGACCTGATCAGCGTCTACGTTTCCCTTGAGGTGCTCAGCATCGGCGTGTTTTTGCTGCTGACCTACGGACGGCGGGCTGAGGGCCAACCCACAGTGGAGAGCCGCGAACGCCAGCTCTGGGTGGGGCTGCGCTACCTTTTCATGAGCAATGTGGCCATGCTCTTCTACCTGATGGGCGCAATCCTGGTCTATGTGCGCACGGGATCCCTGGCGATGAGCAGTTTAACTATGGCCGACCCCACAGCCTTGGCGCTGATTGCTGTGGGTCTTTTGGCCAAGGGGGCGATCTTCGTTGCCGGCCTGTGGCTGCCCCTCACCTACGTTACCGCGGATCCCGTTGTTGCGGCGGTGCTCAGCGGTTTTACGACCAAAGCAGGAGCCATGGCTTTGGTGCGCTGCAGCCAGGCTTCGCCGGTCTTGGCCCAGGGGTTGCCCTACTTGAGCGCTGGTTCAGCCGTTTTCGGGATCCTACTGGCCTTGATGGCGAGCACGCCCCAGCACCTTCTCGCCTGGAGCTCGGTATCGCAGATGGGATTTGTGATTGCTGCCCCTCAATGGGCAGGTTTGTACGGTCTTGCCCATGGGTTGGCAAAGCCCTTGCTGTTTGTTGGAACAAGCGTGACCCATCCCTGGCGTTGGCCGATGCTGCTCTTGGGGACGGCTTCCCTGGCAGGGGTACCCGGCAGTTTGGGGTATGCGGCCAAGGCCCTCAGCTTGTCTGCTCTGGATCCCTGGCACGAGTGGCTGCTGGTGGGGGTTACCGTCGGCACCACGTGTTTAGGCGTGCGAGTGCTGCGGGCACCTGTTTCTCCAATGAAGGGGGCAACCACCTCTGCAACTCCTTGGCAAGATAAAGTGGCACTGGTGCTCTGGGGTGGGGGCTTGCTCTGGGGCTGGCTGCCGGCGGCCTTTGGCGCTGACAATCTTCTCAAAGCCCTGCTGAGCCTAGGCGTTGGGATCCCGCTGGGCTGGTTTTGGGAGCGGATCCCTTTGAAGAAAGGGTCGGTGAACGAGGGGCTGGAGGCCGTGGTGGGTGGCCTGAGCGTGGTGTTGGTGCTGGTTTGGGTTCTGTTTGGTGAGGTCAGTCATGGAGCGCTACCCTAAGCTGGGTCTATTGGAAATCGGCCTGCGGCTCTTGATTTGGTTTTTGCTGACGGGCAATCTGAGCTGGGACAATGTGGCCATTGGGGTAGCGGCAACACTGCTGCTGCCGCGCCAGGCTTCTGCACCGGTGCAATGGCGGGATTGGGGGCGGGTGCTCCAGGAAATTCTTCTCGCCATCCCAAGAGCCTACTGGGAAGCCTTCGAGATGATCCTCAAACCCCACACTGTTGAGGAAGTTGTATACAAACAAACCCTGCCCAACCGTTCAGCAGGGCTGGTGTTTCTGGATATCTTTTTAATTACCTTCACGCCCAAAACCATCGTGCTCAATTGCAATGCCCAAGGCACTTATGAAGTCCATGTGCTCAAGCCGCGGGAGGACGTGTGAACCTACTGCTGTTTCTCCTGACCCTAACGCTGTGCTTGCCCCTGTATGCCGCTTGGCTGAAGGAAGATATTTGGCAGACGATGCTCGCCTTTGCCAGCTTGGCCACAAAGACGGCCATCCTGATTTTGGTGGTGTCGGTGGTGCGGGATGATTGGATGATCGGGATTGTGGGGGTTTTGGTTTTGTCGGTGGGCAATGCGGCCTTAATGCTCTTGGCCCATGTACTGAAGCGGCTGGAAATGCTCTAGAAACGCCCTGGGGGTAAGTATGGAAGTCTGGGTGGAAGGTCTGAGCTATCTGTTGTTTGGGATTGGTGTGCTGTTTTGGCTGTGGGGAACGGCGCCGCTCCTTGGGGATCGCTCGATTTTATTTAAGCTGCACGGCCTTTCGGTGTCGGACACCCTGGGCTCTATGAGCATCATGCTGGGGCTGCTGTTGCGGATCCCACGGGAATGGCCCCTGTTGGTGTTGGCACTGATCTCCCTGGCTATTTGGAATACCATTCTGGGCTATGTGCTGGCGTTTTGCTCGCAGCGCAAGTCCCTATAGGAGGGCAGGATGGAAGAGACCCTGTTGCTGGTGATGGCGTTACTCCTGCCCCTGACGGCAAGCTTGGTGGTGACTCAGACCAATCCCTACCACGCCTTGGTAATGCGAGGGATCCTGGGGACGATTGCCGTCCTGATCTATGCGCTGTTTGGGGCGGCGGATGTGGCCCTGACCGAGGCACTGGTGGGCACCATGCTTTCTATTACCCTCTACGCCATTGCGGTGCGCTCTTCGCTGAGCATGCGCCTGGGCGTTCTCGAAGGCAGCCCTGTGCTGGAGGCCAGTACCTCAGCAGCACGGCAGTTGTTACAGCAGATGCGCCAAGGGCTACAGCGGTACCACATGCGCTTGGAGTTGACCGCCTATGGGAGTTCAGAGGCGTTGGTGGCTGCTCTTCGCAGCCGGGAGGTACACACCATTGCCCTTGAGCCCGCCGGAGAAGCAGCAGAGTATCGCCTGGTTACACGCGTGCCCCGCCTGCAGGCCATTTTGGCGCAGCAAGCTCTGGCCACTGAGGTGATGGCAACATGAAGTGGGTGTATGGGATAGCGGTGTTGCTGGCAGCCCTACAGCTCATCGTGGGCGAGGTGGGATCCGTGTCCCCCAATCCCACAGCGGGCGTGGCCTTAGTCGAGGCGGTGGAGATTCTGGCCAGCGAAAGCGGTGTGCCCAACGCGGTGACGGGTCTCATTCTGCGCAACCGCCTCTACGATACGGTCTTTGAAGTGGTGGTGTTTTCCACGGCAATTTTGGGCGCCCAATATCTGCTGGCGGATGAGCAGCCGACAGCCAATGTAGCTCAATTTACCGATATTCCCTCGATTGTGTTGGCGCGAGTGGGAGCCACCATTTCGGCTTTGATCGCGGTGGAGCTGGCCATTCGAGGGCACCTGACGCCGGGCGGAGGCTTTGCTGCCGGGGTGGCGGGGGGGACGGCCATTGGCTTGGTGGCGATCACCGCCTCTTCCACCTGGATGGAGGCCATCTACAAACGGTGGCGGGCTGCGATGTGGGAGAAGCTGTCGGTGGTGACGTTTATCGGGGTGGCCGTGGTGGCTCTGGCCGGCTGGGAATTGCCCAGAGGGGAGTTGGGAGCTCTGTTTAGCGGCGGCTGGATCCCGATTCTCAATATTCTGGTGGCGATCAAAGTGGCGCTGGGATCCTGGGCGGCAGTTTTGATCTTTATTCGCTACCGCGGCTTGTTATGAGGGTCTAAATGGGTTAACAAAGGAGGGGCGCGGGGAGCTATAAGTCCCGCGCTGTATGCAAAGCATCAGCGTCGGGATACATGGACTCCCCGCACTTGTCGATTCTCTCGATGGGATAAGACAAGTATTTACCATCAGCCATGGCCTGTGCAACAATGCAGTATAGTACCCAGGGACTCTGGGGAACGGAAACCGCCTGCCAAGTCGGTCTGTCGGGGGTCTATGACCTAGATAAGTGGCGTGGGGCAGGAATGCCTAACCGCGAGGTTAGGAAGCCCGCACTGTACCCGTAGGGTCAGCGTCGGGAGGATGTCACTGAGAGGTACCCCTGTCCCGGCAAAATCACGGACATTGCGAGTAACCAGGGTAAGTCCGTAAACCAAGGCTGTAGCAGCCAGTTGTTTGTCAATCGCATTTTGAGAGTGAGGTACGCACAGGCTTCCCCATACCTGGGCTTCGGTAATTGTGAAATCAAGAATGTGATCGGCATAGTCATCGACAACCGTTTGCAGCCACCTCTCCAGAAGGTTGGCTTGCAGATGATCGCCGCGATGGCGCATGAGTTCAACGCCTCGGCGGAGTTCGCCTAGCGTGATCACGCTGATGTAGATGCGGGCCTCTTGCTCAATGGCAGTTTGAAGAAATTCTTGAACCCCGGAGTTGGCTTGACTGTGTTTGCGCAGCTCACTGATGACGTTAGTGTCAAGCAAATACGTCATGGGCAGTGTTATCTTGCACCCGCTCAAAGTCTAAATCGTTGCCAACGTTAGGTATCGATCTGAGCACTTCGGCAAAGGACTGTTTCGCAGGCTGGAGTAAGACTTGCTCTAGGATTTTGCGGTGTTCGGCCTCTGCACTAACGCCGTGACGACTAGCCCTTTGTTTGAGAGCTTTGACAATGGCTTCGTCAACGTTGCGAACAATTAACGTGGCCATAGAGCGTTTCCTCGATCGGCAGATCCCTGGGTGGCTTTGCTGCGACGATAGCATTGATATCATCTAAAGTTCAAGTTTTCCCGTCTATTGATACTGATGAAGAAGCTGCCCTTTTGCGGGTTGCCCCAGAGAACTCCTGCCTGCCAGGGATCCAAGCTCTGCCTGCTGTGCATAGCCTTTGAAAGCGCAACACTCAAAAAAGAGGGATCCCGATGAGCAACTTGACCTGCAGGTGACCTCTACAATAGAAGGCTGACTCTGCCACCTGGTGGGATCCCTATGCCGCGCCGCACCGATATCCACAAAATCTTGCTCATTGGAGCGGGGCCGATCGTCATTGGCCAAGCCTGCGAATTCGACTACTCGGGCACCCAAGCCTGTAAAGCCTTGCGGGAAGAGGGCTATGAGGTCGTCTTGGTCAACTCTAACCCCGCCACCATCATGACGGATCCCAGTATGGCGGAGCGCACCTACATCGAGCCGGTGACGGCGGACTTTGTGGCCAAAATTATCGAGCGGGAACGCCCTGATGCTTTGCTGCCCACCATGGGCGGCCAGACGGCCCTCAACGTGGCGGTGCAACTGGCCCAGCAAGGGATCCTGGATCAGTACGGGGTAGAGTTGATTGGGGCCAAGCGGGAGGCCATTGAAAAAGCCGAAGACCGGGATCTCTTCAAGCAAGCCATGCAGCGGATTGGCTTGGCCGTGCCCCGCTCTGGCCTGGCCCACACCCTGGAAGAAGCCAAGCAGATTGCCCAGGAGATCGGCTATCCCCTCATCATCCGCCCGGCCTATACCCTGGGGGGCACCGGTGGTGGGGTGGCTTACAACCAGGAGGAGTTTGAAGAGATCTGCGCTGCCGGCTTGGAGGCCAGCCCCGTTTCCCAAATCTTGGTGGAAGAATCGGTCATCGGCTGGAAGGAGTTTGAGCTGGAGGTGATGCGGGATCTGGCGGATAACGTGGTGATCATCTGCTCCATAGAAAACATCGACCCAATGGGGGTGCACACCGGCGACTCCATCACCGTGGCCCCAGCCCAAACCCTCACCGACAAAGAATACCAGCGGCTGCGGGACTATGCCATCGCCATCATGCGCGAAATTGGCGTAGAGACCGGGGGATCCAACGTGCAATTTGCCGTCAACCCTGCCAACGGTGAGGTGCGGGTGATCGAGATGAACCCGCGGGTCTCCCGCTCTTCCGCTTTGGCCAGCAAGGCCACCGGCTTTCCCATCGCTAAGATCGCTGCCAAGCTGGCAGTGGGCTACACGCTGCCGGAGATCCCCAACGACATCACCCGCAAAACTCCGGCCAGCTTCGAGCCCACCATCGACTATGTGGTCACCAAGATCCCTCGCTTTGCTTTTGAAAAATTCCCCGGCGCAGAGCCGGTTCTCACCACCCAGATGAAATCGGTGGGGGAGGCGATGGCCATTGGCCGCACTTTTCAAGAATCCATCCAGAAGGCATTGCGTTCCCTGGAAATCGACCGTCCCGGCTTTGGCAGCGATAGGCCGGAGGTTTTCCCCAAGCCGGAGGAAGTGCGGGCCAACCTGCGCACCCCCAACCCCTTCCGATTGCTCACCATCCGCACCGCTCTGCTCATGGGCTTTTCTGCCCAGGAGATTGCCCAACTCACCCACATCGATCCCTGGTTTATCGACAAGCTACAGGAGTTGGTGGAGGTGGAGCAAGCCCTCAAGGGGCGGGAGCTGGGATCCCTGAGTGCTGAGGATCTGCGGCATCTCAAGCAAATGGGCTTCAGCGACCGACAAATTGCCCACCTCACTGGATCCACGGAACATCAGGTGCGGGCCTGCCGCAAAAGCCTGGGGGTGATCCCCACCTACAAAACTGTAGATACCTGCGCCGCCGAATTTGAGGCTGCTACCCCCTACCAGTACTCTACCTACGAGAGCGAGTCGGAGATTTTCCCGGCCCGCAAAGAGAAGGTGATGATCTTGGGAGGTGGCCCCAACCGCATCGGCCAGGGGATCGAATTCGACTACTGCTGTTGTCATGCTGCCTTTGCCCTCAGCCGCCTGGGTTACGAAGCGATCATGGTCAACTCCAACCCGGAAACCGTTTCTACCGACTACGACACCGCTGATCGCCTCTATTTTGAGCCGCTCACCCATGAAGAGGTGATGAACTTGGTGGATGCTGAGCAGCCGGTCGGCCTGATCGTGCAATTTGGCGGCCAAACTCCCCTCAAGCTGGCGCAGGGGCTGGCAGCAGCCCAGGCTCCCATCTGGGGAACTTCCCCCGACTCCATCGACATTGCTGAGGATCGGGGGCGCTTCGAGCGCATCTTGCGGGAGTTGGATATTCGCCAACCGGCCAACGGCATTGCCCGCAGCGTGGAAGAAAGCTTGGAAATTGCCCGCCGCATCGGCTATCCGGTGGTGGTGCGGCCCAGCTACGTCTTGGGGGGACGGGCTATGGAGATCGTCTATTCCGACCAAGACCTGCAGCGCTACATGCAACTGGCGGTGGCGGTGGATCCGGATCGTCCGGTGCTGGTGGATCAGTTCCTGGAAGAGGCGGTGGAGGTGGATGTGGATGCCATTGCCGACCGCACCGGCGCCGTAACCATCGGCGGCATTCTGGAGCACATCGAGCAGGCCGGGATCCACTCGGGCGATTCGGCCTGTGTATTGCCCAGCCGCACCCTCAGCCCCGAGGTGCTGCGGGTGATCCGCGAGTGGACGGTGAAGTTGGCCCAAGCTCTGAAGGTGGTGGGCCTGATCAACGTGCAATACGCCGTCCAAAAAGGTCAAGTCTATATCCTGGAGGCCAATCCGCGCGCCTCCCGCACCGTCCCCTTTGTCAGCAAGGCCATCGGCCATCCGCTGGCAGACTACGCCGCTCAGGTGATGAGCGGCAAAACCCTAGCCGAGCTGGGCTTTACCCAGGAGGTGATCCCCTCCCACATTGCCGTCAAAGAAGCGGTTTTGCCCTTCCACAAGTTTCCCGGCACCGACACGCTGCTGGGGCCGGAGATGCGCTCCACCGGTGAGGTGATGGGCATTGACACGGACTTTGGCCGCGCTTACGCCAAAGCCCAACTGGCGGCGGGGCAGAATCTGCCTCTCCAGGGGACGGTGTTCATTAGCGTCAGCGACCGGGATAAACAGGCGGTCATCCCGGTAGCCCGCGAGTTTGTGGGGCTGGGCTTTCGCCTGTTGGCCACCGAAGGAACCCAAAAAGTTTTAGCCGAGCACGGGATCCCGGTGGACAAAGTCCTCAAGCTGCACGAGGGACGGCCCCACGTCATCGACGCCATCAAAAATCACCAGATTCAGCTCATTATCAACACTCCTTCCGGTGTCGAGGCGCAGCAAGATGGCCAAAAGATCCGCCGCACTGCCCTGGCCTACAAGATCCCTCTGGTGACCACCTTGGCAGGAGCCAAAGCCACTGCGGCTGCCATCCGTGCTTTGCAGTCGGGATCCCTGCAGGTGAAGTGCTTGCAGGATTTTTTCTCTGTCTAGGATTCTGGAGGAAAAAAAGCAGGTCCCGGACGGCACCTCTTTCCTAAACCTATCCTTAAGAAACGTCTGCTCAAGCTTGGCTGCCATCAACTGCCAGTGACCGACCTTCGCCGGGAAGCTCTCAAAGACCTCCAAATTGCAACATATCGGTGCTGATTTGTATCGACAAATCCATTTTTTTCACAGTCCCGTTGCGAAAGTTAGGGATCCCTGTCGGCGTCCCTAAAACTGTCTAGCCTGAAAGAAGGAGACGCTTTTGGCGGTCGGCGCGGGAAGAGTTTTGCCCCGTTCAAGGAAGCCGACAAAGCAAAGAATGGTTTTGTCTCTTTAGGAGTTGGCCTATGAGTACGGTAATTCGCCGCTCCTCGGCTGCACGGCAGCTCTGGAGTTGGAATGGCTTTTGTCAATGGATAACCAGCACCGAAAACCGGCTGTACATCGGCTGGTTTGGCGTGTTGATGATCCCGACGCTGTTGGCGGCTGCCTTTTGTTTTGTGATCGCTTTTGTTGCTGCTCCGCCGGTGGATGTGGATGGGATCCGCGAGCCGGTGATCGGATCCTTGATAGGGGGGAATAATCTCATCTCGGCGGCGGTGGTGCCCACCTCAGCGGCCATTGGCCTGCACTTTTATCCCATTTGGGAAGCCGCTTCTTTGGATGAATGGCTCTACAACGGTGGCCCCTACCAACTGATCGTGCTCCATTTCCTGATCGGGGTGTGGTGCTACCTGGGCCGGCAATGGGAGCTGAGCTATCGCTTGGGTATGCGCCCCTGGATTGCGGTGGCGTTTTCCGCTCCGGCGGCGGCGGCTACGGCAGTGCTCTTGGTCTACCCCATCGGCCAGGGCAGTTTCTCGGAAGGCTTGCCCCTGGGGATCGCCGGCACCTTCTACTTCATGCTGGCTTTCCAGGCGGAGCACAATATCCTCATGCACCCTGCTAGCTGGCTGGGGGTGGCCGGCGTCTTTGGCGGCGCTCTGCTGGCCTCCCTGCACGGCTCCCTGGTGATCTCCAGCCTAATCCGCGAGACCTCGGAAGAAGAGTCACAAAATGCCGGCTACCGCTTCGGGCAGGAGGAAGTCACCTACAACTTCCTGGCCGGGCACTACGCGTTCTTGGGGCGGCTGGGGTTCCCCGGCCTGGGCCTGAGAAACAGCCGTTCCGTCCACTTCTGGATGGCGGCCCTGCCCACAGTGGGGATTTGGGCGGCGGCAATAGGTATCGGCATAATGGCCTTTAACTTGAACGGCTTGAACTTCAACCAGTCCATCCTGGACAGCCAGGGCCGGTTCATTCCCACCTACGCCGATCTCCTCAACCGCGCCAACTTGGGGATCCAAGTGATGCACGCCCCCAACGCCCACCATTTCCCCCTGCTGCTGGCGGCCAGACCCTGAGGCAGGCTAGGGGCAGTCCAGCCGGAAAGCGCGGTGAATAGCTTGCAAGGCCGGGATCCCTCGATCCCGGCGCACTACACAGCTCACCTTGATCTCCGAGGTGGCGATCATCTCGATGTTGATTCCCGCCTCGGCCAGAGCTGCAAACAGACGGGCAGCGACGCCGGGATAGGTTTCCATCTCAGCGCCGACAATGCTGACCTTGGCAATGTCGTGATCTGCGTCAACGCCTGCCGCCTGGAGTTCTTCGGCCACCTGCCGACAGACCGCCTCAGCAGCCATCGCTTGATCCTGAGGCACGGTGAAGGCAATGTCGGTGCTGGGGATCCCATTGTGGTAGCCCCGCTGGCTTTGGATGATGGTGTCCACGATGATCCCGGCAGCCGCCAAGCGCCCAAACAAATGGGCGGCAGTTCCCGGACGATCCGGCACTTTGCGAAGGCCCAGCCGCGATTGCTTCAAATCCAGGGCAACACCGCGTACCGGGTGGCTGTCTTGAGGGGCAGCCGGCATCTTTGCCCGATGCAAGTGGGGGATCACCTGGAACGATTCTCCCAGAGCCAAGGCGGCATCCCCGGCCCGCTCCGCAGCCACCACACAGCTCACCTTGATCTCGGACATGGAGATCATCTGCAAATTGATCCCGGCCTCGGCCAGCACCTGGAACATTTGCGCCGCGATCCCAGGTCGGCCCATCATCCCCACCCCGGCAATGCTGACTTTGGCCACCGCCTCATCCACAATCACCGCTGCACACTGCAGCTCTTGGCCAATCCGCCGGGCAACGGCTGCAGCCTCGGCCACCTGCGACCGGCTGACCGTAAAGGCAATGTCATTGGTGGGCTGGGGCACGGATCCCTGCGGCAAGGAGTCCGTCCCGCTGGCGCAAGAGGCTGTGAACTGGAGGGACTGCAAAATCAAATCCACATTCACCCCTGCTGCCGCGATCCCCTGAAAGAGCTGGGCGGCAATGCCAGGGCGATCCGGCACCCCCACCAACACCAACTTGGCCTGATCCCGATCCAGCTCCACCGTATCCACCGCCAGGCCCAGCTCGATACTGCTGTCGGCAGCACGAGGACGGGGGGGAGGAGAAAGAATGAGAGTGCCCTCGCATCCCGCCTGCAACGGCTCCAAGCTGGAGCGCACCCGCAGCTTCACACCGTAGTTGCGGGCAATTTCCACCGAGCGGGGATGCAGCACCTGGGCCCCCAAGCTGGCCAGCTCCAACATTTCATCACTGGTGATCTCCGGCAACAGCCTGGCCTCAGGCACCTTACGCGGATCCGTGGTGAAGATCCCCGGCACATCGGTGTAGATCTCACACAGCTCTGCTCCCAAAGCCACTGCCAAGGCCACCGCCGTGGTGTCGGATCCCCCCCGACCCAGGGTGGTGATCTCCAGCTCCGCCAGGCTGGTGATGCCCTGAAACCCGGCCACCACCACCACCTCTTCCCGCTCCAGGTGCTGCCACAGGCGGTCGGTGTGGATGTGCAAAATGCGGGCCCGGCTGTGATCCCGAGTGGTGACAATGCCCACCTGGGCTGCCGTCATGGAAAGGGCAGGACACCCCAGGCGTTGCAGCGCCAAAGCCACCAGGGCAATGCTCACCTGCTCACCGGTGGAAAGGAGCATATCCCATTCCCGCAACTGAGCCGGCGTGGTCGGGGATCCCTGCAATATCTGTTCCCCCAGATCCACAAGGCGATCGGTTTCATCCCCCATTGCCGAGACCACCACCACCACCCGATGTCCCCGCTCCACCGTGTGGGCCACCCGTTGGGCCACGGCTTGGATACGCTCGACAGAGCCGACAGAGGTACCGCCGTACTTTTGAACGATTAAGCTGCGTTCCATGAGAGAAGAACGAGGTCAGGGGCGGTTTGGATCCTACCCCGGATCTAGGCCAAGCCCAGCCCATTTTGCAAAAACGGCGGCACCGGCAGCAGGATCAGCACCAGCAGCGTGAGCATCCCCAGCCCCAGCAGATCCCGGGCCTCGTCCAGTTCCGTCACATCGTTGAGGGCCGGCTCGTCGGCACTGGAAATCACAAACAGCAGCAGCGCCCAGAGCAACAGCCAAGGCTGCACCGTCAAGGCCAGCAGCAGCACCAACCAGCGGGCTACCCGGCCTACATTCGCTCCCATCTGCTGTCCATACACCGCGTGGACAATGTGCCCCCCATCCAGTTGGCCCACCGGCATCAGGTTAAACGCGATCACCACCAGCCCCAGCCAGCCGGCAAAGGCCAGCGGGTGCAGATCGATCACCTGCCCCGGCTGCAACTGATCCCCCAGCACCATGCGGGCCAGAATTGCCAGCAGCACCGACAGGCGCGGGTCAAGGCGATGAAAACTAATCGGGGTTGGCTGCCCCTCGGGCACCGCGGGAGGATCTACAGGCGCCGAAAACACCAGCCCCAGCAACAACATGCCCAAAGCAACAAGGCTCCCTGCCAGCGGCCCGGCGACGGCGATATCAAACAACACCTTGCGGTTGGGCACCGGCTCTTTCAACTGGATAAACGCCCCAAAGGTTCCCAGAACAAAAGGCACCGGAATGAAATAGGGCAGCGAGGTTTTGATGTGGTGGCGGCGGGCCACCCAGTAGCGAGTCCACTCATGGGATCCCAAAATGGCAAGGATCCCTAGAGCATAAGGCAACCCTTGCATCAGAGAGGGCAAATGCAGTAGCCGGTCAGGGCTGACCCCAGCCGCTTGGGCCCCAGCACTGAGGGTGGTCCAGAAGGTGAACAGCAATAACCCCAGAGCCAGCAGCGGGAACTCTCGACTGTCCGCCGGGGAGCGCCGCGCCGCCGGGTTGGGCACCAGGGCAAAAAAGGGCTTGCCGGCAAACCCCTCCTGCAGCACCACCAAAAAGCGTTTGCCGAAGGTGGTTTCCACATTCTGCTGCACCCGCTCATAGGCTTCACTGGGATCCGCCCGCAAGTTGCCCCGGCAGATGATCGCCTGGGGACGGTACTCCACGTTTTGCAAATAAAAGACGCTCCAGGGGAAGCAGTGGCTCAGCTTTTCCCGCGGCACTTCGGAGATGGGGGTGTGGGCAAGAGCCACCGAGACCGGATCTGCGGCGCTGTCTTCTTCCTCTTCCTCCGGCTCAGGTTCTGCAGCCGGCGAGGGATCCGCTTCTGGGGATGCGTTTTCCACTTCGGGCCGAGGGTCTACGGTTGGGGGTCGAATGCCCCCTCGTCTCACCAAGGTCATGCTGGTAAAGTAAGAGGTGAGAAACAGCAGCAGCATCAGCAAGGGGGGCACCTCGTACTGGAACACCTGACGCCCCAGCACCCAAACCAAAGGGGGCAGCATCATCACCAGCCACAGGATCCGCCACGGCACCTTTGAGAGGCGGGCCACACTTTTTTGCAGCAGCAGGTAGGTTGCAGAACCCACCAGCGCCAACAGGATCCAATCTGCCATGAGTTGCAAAAATAAACGAGGGAACGGAGGAGAACACCTCTACCAAGCTAGCGGCAAATCCAATCCCCTCGCTACGACTTGCAGCCGGGATCCCTCAAGAGCCCAATTGTTGCGTGGCCTGCTCAGAGGTGTCCACCGTATCTGCTGGATCCCCAATTTCCGGGCGAGCTTTTCGCTTTTCTTGCGGGCGGCGGGGCGAAAAAAGGAATCTCCTTGAGGCGTGCCTCTGCTTCCGGCGTCCACTGTACGGCTAACCCAGCAGCCATTCTGGCAAAAAGGTATTCCCTGTCATGGCTCGCAGGGTGAAATAAACAAACAGCAGCAACAGCAGGGATCCCAGCGTCACCATGGCCGCCGCTGTTGGACTTTTGCGATACAGGCTAACAAAAGGCTGGAGGCCGGCCCAGATCCCCCCCAGCAAAACGGTAATAAAGTAGGTGGGGTAACGGGAGACATTCTCCACAAATTGGTCTTCCAGTCTGCGGGGGGGCTGCGGTTGTGGCATGAGCAGCTCGGGCTCTAACTCCTTTCTCCTCAGTGTGCCACAGGTTGCTGTCAACCACCCGGAGCTTGGCCATCTTCAGGGAATTGGCAGCAACTCAAAAAACGAACTTCCGTTGGCGCTCTTTTTGCAGCCGGGCAACTTCAGCTCCAATGGATAAAACAACGGCTGTGGCACCAACTGACCGGCGCCGGCCTCTGCCGCTTGGCTCATAGCCTCTGCAAGGGGGAAAATCTGCCATATTTGAGTATCAGAAAGAACATCTCCTTGACCAAAGAGGGGTTGGAGCGAAGGGGAGACTGCGCAGATTCAGGAAACCGAGAACCTGATATGGTAGGCGTTATCTTGCCTGCTTTGCCCGTTTGCTTGGCGCGGCCACTTTCTTCTGGACTGATGCGAGAATTGCCCTCTGATGCTTCCAATCGTGCCGGCGTACCGTTTGGGGATCAGACCCTGGCGCTGATGCGCGTCCAGGAGGCCCTAGATCAACTGGAGGCAGCCATTCTCAGCAGCCCTCGTCTGTTCTGGTCTCGCACCCTCATTGAAGAAGAAAAGATTCTGGAGCAGTTAGACTTTATCCGCCTGAACCTGCCGACAGCCCTGGAGGAAGCGGAAGAATTGCTGCGCCAGCGGGATCGGATCTTGGCGGAGGCCAATCGCTACGCCCAAGAAATTGTGGCCACGGCCCAGCGCAGGGCCGAGCAGCTCCTCAACGAATCGACCATTCTGCGACAGGCCCAAGCTCAAGCGGAGCAGTTGTTGCAACAAACCTATCAACAGAGTGAGGAAGTGCGGCGACAGACGCTTCAGGAATCGGAGCGCCTGCAGCGGGAGGCCCACCGTTACGTGGATCAGGTTTTGCAAGACCTGGAGTTGCGGTTGTTGGAATCCTTGCGGGTGATCCGCAACGGGCGACAAAATCTGCAAACCTAACAGCAAAGAGCCAGACTGCGACTTGAGCGCTGCCTTCAACCTGTGCCAGGAGCATTTTTATCCCGCGTTGTGCAAGTCTTTGGGAGCAGTGGGTTAGGGATCCCCTGAGCAGGCGAGGGACAGCTCCCCTCGCTAGACTTGAGCAGAAGACGTTCCCCGGCGGCCCTTGACATCCTCTCTGCCTATCATCCTTGGCGTATCTGGCGCTTCAGGGATGCTCTATGCTGTGCGTGCTCTGCATGTTCTGCTCAGCCTGGACTACTGTGTCGAAGTGGTGGTCTCCAAAGCGGCCTATCAGGTGTGGCAGGGAGAACACGGGGTGCTGCTGCCGACAGACCCCCGCAAGCAGGCCCACTTTTGGCGACAACAAGCCGAGAGCAGCGGTGGATCCCTGGTTTGTCATCGCTGGCAGGATGTGGGGGCAACCATTGCCAGTGGCTCCTATCGCACGCAGGGGATGTTGGTGATCCCATGCAGCATGGGTACAGTTGCCAAGTTGGCTGCCGGCTTGAGTTCGGATCTGCTGGAGCGGGCTGCCGATGTGCAGCTCAAGGAGGGACGACGCTTGGTGGTGGTGCCGCGGGAAACCCCCTTTAGCCTGATCCACCTGCGCAACTTGACCACTCTGGCAGAAGCGGGGGCGCGCATTGTTCCGGCCATTCCAGCTTGGTACCACCAGCCGCGTACCATCCTAGATTTGGTGGATTTTGTGGTGGTGAAGGCGTTGGATCAGTTCGGTATTGATGGCGATCTCATTCGCCGCTGGCAGGGGATGCGCCAGCATCAGATCCTCAAGCTGCCCCCTGATCTCTGAGCGGGATCCCTTTTCCCGGCAGCAGGCTGGGATTTGGCTTGGGGGTGTTCCAAGCTGGGGGGGCCCTGTGCCGATAGCCCTCACTTGTGGCACCTTGCCGGGAATAGCTCAGATCACTTGCTGAGCTAGCCGACTCGGGGATCCCGCCGAAGGTGGGTGGGCAAGTCAGGGCAGGTCTCCAGACTGGCCGCCCATTCCCCGATGAGGGTGTTGACCCAGTGGGGCAACTCGTCGTGGGCACAGTGGCCTACTCCCGGCAGCTTCACCAAGGCGAGGGCAGGTTGCCAGCGCTTAAATTGGTCTGCCAAAAAACTGGGCACTGCCGGATCTTCTCGGCCCCAAAGTAGCAAGATAGGCATTTTTAGGGTGGGCAGCAGGCGTTTGGGGCTGTCGAAGCGGCGGCAGAGAATGGCCCTCAGACCGTCCAAAAACACGTGGGCTGCCCCTGGCTCAAAGGCCGGCCTCTGGAAGATCTGCACCAGCTCGTCATCCACCTGCTCATCCCGCTTGTAGACATTCTTGATCCAAGCTCGTAGCACCTCGGTTTGTCGCAGCCAGTTGAAGAGGTGGGGATAAGTGAGGGGGCACCCCAGCAACGACAGAATCCCTTCGCATAGGGCTCGCACCAGAGCATCCCAGGGAGAGGGCAATTCTTCCGGATGGGGCCCATCGGCGCAGCTAATCAAGCACAGGCCCTTCACCATCTGGGGATAGCGGGCGGCGGCAATTACCCCCACCAAGCCCCCGATGGAATGGCCTACCAGGATGCTGGGCTGCTGAATGTGAGTTTGCCAAAACTCGTACACCTGCTCCACCCACAGATCAACGCTGTAGGCGATCTCCGGCTTGGCACTCTTGCCAAATCCCAGCAGGTCGAGGGCATAGACGGAGCGCTGGGATCCCAGAGGGAGAATGTTGTGGCGCCAATGACCCACTGACGCTCCAAATCCATGGATTAAAAGGGCCGGAGCTGCCGTCAAGTTGACGACACCGGCAAGGGTTTGGGCGCGACTAGGGGTGTAGGTGAAATGGATGGGCCAGCCCCGCCAATGCCAGGTTTGGGAGTAGCCGTAGCGAGGCAAAGCCGACAAGGGATCCCTGTCGCTGCCCGTTGGGGAAGGGGAGGGCGCATCAACAGAGGAGAAACCGGGATTGCCGACGGAATTGGCGCTGACCCGAGCAGAAGGGGAAGGATGGGAGTTGAGTCTGTGCAAGGGAGGAGTGGGTGACAACAATAGGCTCATCTCCAATTTAGGCTAGACCAATCTTAGTGGTTTCCTCGGCTCATCATTTAATAGGACGTACTTTGCCACCGGTTCTTCTATATCTTCCAGGACATGCCAGCATGACTGTGTCCATAACCCCAGACCCAATGGATGAAGCCTTCGGGATAGACCCGATTACCGCTGCCAGCTTTCGCCAGATCGATCAGGAGATCGGCCCCCACCCCTGGCAAGGGATCCCTTATGAGGTGGTGCGCCGTGCCATTCATGCCACTGCCGACTTTGAGCTGCGGGATCGCTTTTTCTTCGGCCCCAACGCCGTTGAACACGCCCTGGCAGCCCTACGGCAAAAGCAGCCTGTCATTGTCGATGTCAGGATGGTGGCAGCTGGGATCCAGTCAGGTCTGAAAGCCCAAGGGATCCCGCTCCATTGCGCTTTGGACTGGGTGGAGGAGCCTCGTTGGCCCGGCCAAACCCGTGCCGCTAATGGGATGGTGAACTTAGCACGCCGCCATCCGGAAGCCCTGTTTGTCATCGGCAATGCCCCCACTGCACTGCTGGCTTTGGTGGAGGAGATTCGGGCGCAGCGGGTCAAGCCGGCCTTGGTGATCGGAGTGCCGGTGGGATTTGTGGCGGTGGAAGAGGCCAAGCAGGCGTTGGCGCAAACGGATGTTCCCCAGATTCGCGTGGAGGGCCGCAAAGGCGGATCCCCAGTTGCTGCTGCCATTGTCAATGCCCTTCTCTTGGCAGCTCAACGGGATCCCATCCCCAACTGACTAGAATTGAAGGGATATCTTCAGCTAGAAATCGCAGGAGCCCCGCACTGTACCCGTAGGGTCAGTGTCGGGAGGAATGCGGAAGTTATGTATGATAGAACCATGACCCAAGTCCTGACCGTCTCCTGCAAGCTCAAGGTGTCCCAGTCGCAAGCCGCAAAGTTGGATGCGACAATGGATGCCTT
>NZ_JBSSCV010000019.1:0-63944 GCF_054060065.1 Thermostichus sp. MS-CIW-37
AAGTATCGGAAGCGTACACCAGCAAAACCTGTACCAAGTGCGGGCACATCCACACTAAGTTGGGTGGCGCAAAGGTGTTTAGATGCCCAAAGTGCAACCACAGGCTACCACGGGATTGGCAAGGCGCCTTGGGTGTTATGCTCAGGGCTTTGCGGGATACCGCCATCCTGTTCAGCAGTGGGCAGGATGCTATCGCTGCACCGTTGAGCGATAATGATCAGCAGTGTTCAGCGTAAATGTATCAGACTTTCTTCCTGTGGCAACTCTTCCGGCTCATTTGAAGAGCCATTCGGACCAGAGGAAAAAGATGGCTCTGGGTTGCTCGCGTCGGCAGAATCCATCCCCGGCAAAGCCAAAGAACCAGCAGCCTCGGTGGCCCGAGCATACAGCCTGGCTCGAACCTCTGCCTCCTGCTTGGGCTTCAGATAGAGGTTCTCCAGCAGCACCGCCATACCCGCCACCCACGGGGGGACGATCACCGCCCCAACAATACCCAACAACTGGGTGCCCCCCAGCACCGCCAGCAACTGATACAAGGGCTTCACCCGCACCGAGGATCCCACCAACAGAGGATCCAACACATAAGTTTCCAGGTTTTGAACGGCAACGTATAGGATCAGCACCCACAAAAAAGTCCAGCCCCCCTGCACAATCGCCACCACCAAGGCGGGCAGGGATCCCAGTACCGGCCCGATAAAGGGAATCAAGTTGGTAAACCCGGCGATCACCCCCAGCGCCAGAGCAAACTCCGACAGGCCCAGAAAGCGAAGCGAGACGGTGATCATCACGCCCAAAATGGCAGAGACCAGCACCCGCCCCTGGATGTAGCCCCCCATGCGCTGAGCCATCGGGTGTACCTGCTCAGCAAGCCGCTCATTCCAGGGATAAGGAAACAACTCCACCAAGCCCCGCACCAAGTCAGAGCCGCTCACCAGCATGTAGCCGGAAATGAAGAGGGTCAGCACCATGGTCAGCAGACCACCCAGCAAACCGCGGGTGAAGTCGAAAGACTGCACCAGCACCCGTTGTCCCGAGCGAACCGCCCAGCTCATCAACGACTGAGGGTCGAGCAACTGGTTTAGGTAGTCCAGCGCCGCCGGATCCACCCCCGCCAGATCGGCAATCCAGGTATCCACCAACAGTTGCAACTGCTCCAGATAGAAAGGCAGCCTCGTCAGCAACCGCTGGGTCTGAGTCGCCACCGTCGGGCCAATAAGCAGAGCCAAGCCGGCAATCCCGGCAATTAAACTCAAATACACCAGCACAACCCCCAGCCAGCGGGGGATGCGTAATCGCTCGGCCAGATCCACCAGGGGAGCCAGCGCTGCCGCCACCACCACCGCGATCATCACCGTCAGCACCAAGCTGCGCAGTTGCCACAGCAGCAACAACAGCATCCCTGTGGCCACCACCAGGGCTACGGAGGATACGGAGATGGTCAATTGTCTTCGGCTCATCATCTGGCTGGGTTCTCTTCAGGGGGCTAGGTAACAGATGGCTCTACCATCCTGGCCTGGCTTGGACGAACTTGCCAAACGCTCTTGGGCAAAGACCCTAGACCCAGAACTTCCCTGCCCAGTCGGCCAGACCAAAGATCCGCAGCAAAAACCCAGCCAGAATTGCAGCTACCGTAGCAGTTCCATCCGTACCGCTTCTGCATATTCCAGCAGCTCCGGGGATCCCCCGCCCGAAACCTGCCACAACATCAAAGCGCTACCCAAATCGGAAGCGGCACCAGCCCTATCCTCTCCCTGGTAAGCGCGCGCCATACCCCGGTAGTAGTACACATCACCTTGGTAAGGCTGCAACTCAAGAGCTCGGCTGAAATCTTGAACGGCCAAATTGAAGTCGCAGATGCTGGCCCACATCAGGCCGCGATGGACATAGGCCTCGAAAAGATCGGCAGCACTTTGATTTTGCTTGGCCAGCTCAATCGCCAGATGCGACACATCAAACGCCGATTCCAGATGGCCTTGTTCGGCCCAGATGCGGGAGCGGATCAAGTGCAGTTGCGGGTTGTGATAGGCAATCCGATCCAGAGGAGACAAGGTTGCCAGAGCCTGCTCAGGTTCTTGCAAACGCTCGTGTTGGATTTTGGCCTTGAGCAAATAGGCTTCAGCCAGGTAGGGATCCAAAGCAATGGCAATATCCAGATCCCGCAGAGCGGAGCGCATCAAGCGAGCAATGGCAGAAGCATGCTCAGGCTGCGGTAAAGCAGCAGGATCTTCTTGAGACTCCCGCCAGAAGTATTGCGCCCGTTGCAGATAAAGTTGCGCATTTCCCGGCTCCTGCTGGATGAATTGGGTTAGCCGCGCCAGCTCATTGGGAACATCCGCCGGAGCAGAGGATTGAGAGAGAGTGGGATCCTGACGCCGAGGCCGTGCCGACAGGGCAGGGCTTGGGTTGGAACGGCCAACAACCCCGGCGGGCTGGGGAGCTGCCTGTTGCGCAAGCCATTGATAGACCTGCTGCTGGTGAGCGAGAGAGCGCTGCTCAAGCTGTTGTACCCGTTCTTGCAGTTGGGCTTGCCGCCTGAGCCAAGATCCAGAACCTGCTTCATCTTCAAACAAGGTCTGGGATGAGGGCAGGGAGTGCTCCCAAGCTTGTAGAGAAACCTCAGTGACAGGACTCTGGCTCTTACGAGATGAGGCCAACCAGCCACATTCGCCGATCAAAAACGGCAAGGACAGCAAACCCAACAAAGCCGAGCCGGAGAACAGAAGACTGGGCCTAAGCATGGATCCCACCCCTTGAAATAGCCTAGAAATGAAGAGTTGCCTCTAAACTAGTTCGCCGCAGCCGCAGTGTCCAGAGTTTCGGCGATGCTTGCCCTGAGCCAAAACTCAGAAACTCTCCCCTAGGGGATTCTGCCACCGGCCAGATCCACCAACTCCACGCGGCGATTTTTTGCTCGGCCCTCCTCGGTGGCGTTGCTGGCAACGGGAGCCGAAAACCCCACGCCAACCGGATAAAGGCGGCGCTGCTCGATGCCAAGCTGAACCAAGCGGTTGACCACAGCTTCAGCCCGGCGCCGCGAGAGACCTAGGTTGTAGTCGAAGCTACCGGTTGCATCGGTATGACCGACCACGAGGATGCTGAGGTCGGTGCGCTCGCGCATCAGCTTGGCGATCTCGGCAAGGGTGGGCTCGGCAGCCGCTTCAATCTGATCCGAGTCATAGGCAAAGAGAATGCCGTAGAGGGCGATCCGGCCATCGCGGCTGATGGCTTGATTGATCTCGCCGCTTGTGATGCTTTCAACCAGCTCCAGGCGTTGCTGGCGGGGCTTGACATCGACGACATCCACTCGCCCCAGAGTAATCCCGGTCGGGATCGGTCCACTGCCGCGGGTGACCTCCCAGTCATCGGTATTGACCACAAAGTAGGCGCTCACGAATCGCTCATCGCCTTCGGGGGACTTGCCACGTGCGGCTAAATAGGCAGCAGTGTTTTCTCTGGCGTTCTGAAACGGCCACTGGGCCCGTTCTTCCGGCGTGCTGTAGGTGCCCTTCATATCCAGGATCTCGTCAGCAATCTGGTTGTTGTAGCCGAGGGTCTCAATCTCCTCCCCCAACCCGGAGAAGAGGATCTCAAAGCCGGACTCTTTCAGTTCGGTTTCGTAGTTGAGCAGCGCCTCAAGAGGGGCAACCCGCTCCGGCAGTCGGTAATAGGTCGTGATGCGACGCCCTTCGACAGTTTGAGACCGGTACGGCTGCACAGCTCCCATCGCGCCACTGAAGACGATTTTTTCAAGGGCCAACTTAAAGCGGTCGTAATCGGCCCGCGATTGAAACACAATGCTGGATCCTGCGAAGCGCTTAAGCCCTGGGGGATCCGCTGTCCCTGGCAGATCGGCCCGAGCTGGCCCCGCCTGGACAAGCAGCGCTGTTAGCACAGCGAAGGCAAAACGCTGTAAATCTGCGCGAAAAGACATAGCCACTCCCTAGTTTTTCCAAAATCTTTACGGGGCCAATGCCTAGAAGCTTAGCTCAGAAATGCAAAGGGATTAAGGGCAAACCTTTCTTTTAGTGTGTTAGTTTACGAACCATTGTTAGTACTTAGGATATGAAGCACTTAAAAATTAAGAGAAAATGCTAACTCGTAGTCGAGCTGAATATTCGAGACAATGCTCTGGCGCTCCCAGCTACCAAGGCGAACTCAAAAAGCGTTCATAAGCATTCATACCCTTTGTAACAGATTGCAAGCAAACCTTCACAAACAGATCACTGCACCTGAGCCAGAGTTAGATTTTCTACAGGAGCAGAACCGGGAAGTGCCACCCTTACCTTGGTTCAGTTCGACTCCCAGGATCCCTATGAAGTCATTCACCACTTCAAGCCAATTGCCGAGGTCCCTGAGCTGACCCGCGAGACCTACGTGCCGCGAGCTTCTACTCCCTTGCTGGATGCCATGGGGCGCGGCATCATCGACCTAGAAAAGAGCCTCAGCGAACTCAGCGAGGCAGATCGCCCGGCCAAGGTTGTGATGGTTGTGGTAACCGATGGGCAAGAGAATGCCAGTCGCGAGTTCCGCAAAGAGCAAATTGAGAAGATGATCAAAGAGCAAATTGAGAAGATGATCAAGGGCAAGGAAGAAAGCTAATCCCTCTGCGGATAGGGCTTTGTGGGCAGGTTGACACGGGAAGCCCCTCGGATCCAGGGAAAGGGGAAGTATCGCAATGACCTCTGGGCCAGGGGGGATCCCTTCAGCGCCGTCGTCTGGAGCAGCGACGCAGTAACCAACTGGCGGCGGCCCGGTCGCCTTCATCCCACGCCAACCGCTCCACGGCCACCATCACCATCGAGGTGATTACAGCTTCACTTAAATGGCGAGAACGCAAGTGCTGCACGGCTGAAGTGGCGGCCTCTAGGTCGCGTCTGCGGATGGCGCGGAGCAGCTCATCAGACATAGACCAAGTCAACGAGCCTCACTTCCTTTCTGCCCCCTTTCTACCCCAAGAGCCAAAAATTTCCCTTTTCCTTCACCTGCTTGTCAGATAATGCAAAAGTTCGTCTTACTCTCACGAAATATCTCACAAAATGTCTTAGGAATTGTTATACTTTTTGCCCCTGAGCCGACCAGGCATGTTAGGCAGCAGGAAGAGCCACAGGAGAGCACGGGATCCCTTTGATAAGCCGCTCCATTTCTGCTTGTAAATCTTGGGTGAGGGCTTGTACGGCTTGTCGGCGGTTGGCCTGGTAGGCGGGCCAGCGTTCGGAAACCGAGAGGGGATCCCCAATGCTGAAACGCGCCAGGCGGGGGCCCAAGCGGGGGGGAGCAGTTCCGACGGGATTTTCTCCTTTGATCCAAGCCAGCAGACTCCAGAGGCGCAGGGCGGTTTCCGCCAACTCGTCTAGACTTAGACTGGGCTGCTCGGGCATGGGGCGCACCGCAAACACCATCAAGGTTTCCGCCAAGCGCATGTGCCAGAGGTGAAAACTGGCCTCAGCAGCCACTCGATTGGCCAGCCCCCTTTCCAAAGCCGAGAGAGCAGCAATATCGGCAATATCTTCGCGGTAGATCCAGGCCCAGCCCGCCTGTTCGATGCGGTGCCGCCGCTCGATGAAGTCTCCTTGAGGCTCTAGGCCGAAATGTTGCTCGGCCACCCGCAGGGCCAGATCTGACAAGCTTTGAAGACGCGCCAACAGATCCCCCTCTTTAACTTGGGCTCTATCTGCAGCAGGAAGGGCAGGGGCATAAAAGCGCTCATAGAAGGTCTGCATGACCTGGAGCAGGTGTTCTCCCAAGCGAAGGATACGGGCCAGCAAAAAGGCTTGACCGGCGTGAGCCGAGCGCGTGGGCGGCAGCTTGCAATCGGCCTCCATGCGGCTGAGCAATCTATTCAGAGCGGCACTGGGATCCCTCAGGTAAGAATAGCGAAGGCCCACCGGCAAGATCAGCACCTGCTCTGGCCGTCCCGCCTTGTGCAGATCCTCCACCGCCCAAAAGCTCATCTGGGCTACCCCCGGCTCCAACGGGTTGAGAAGACTGCTCATGCCGTTGATCGTCCCTTCTGGAGCTACCGCCAGCGGATATTGGCCCGATACAAACTGCTCACGAGAACTTTTTAGCCCTGCCCGATCCAGACGGCCTCGCAAAATCGGGATCCCGCCCAAGCGCGGCAAGCCCCAACGGGCAACGGATCCCAGCCACAGAGGTAGGCCGCGGTCGTAGACAAACAAAACGTGGGGCCGGCCCCGAAAGCGGATCCCCTGGCGTTGGGCCACCTGCGGCAGGAGATGGGCGAACAAGTACATCAAGCAGGGGGGATCATCCAGGGTCGGGTGTCGAAACGCCACCAACAGGCGAATCTTGCCCGCCTCAAACTGCTGATAAAGCTGAGCCAAACGCTCTCCCCCCTCCACTTCAACGCGAGGAATCCCTTTGGTCCATCGCAACCAAAGGGGCAAGCCTGCTTGAGCGAAATGAACGACCCAAGGCGTCAATCGCGGCGGCAAAAACTTGAGGGGTGGCTGAACCTTCTGTTGCATAGGGATCCTTATCTAGGGTCAGCAAGATCGGTGAACCTAGGCTTTGGATCCCATCTTAAAGAGGGCAAGGCAAGAAGAAAGCCACACAGTGACAGTTCGTCAACTGGATCCCTTCTCCTCACTCCCGGCCCGGCAGCGGCTCAAGCCCCAGCAGTTTTTTTCCGGCGACCGCGAGTCGCTTTGGGGGAAGCTTCTTTGCTTGGGGTTGACTCCTCCACCACCTGGCCGTTTAGCACTTGCTTGAGGTGAATGTGCTTGTAACCCAGCTGAATCTCAAACTCATCCCCGGGTTTGAGATTCATTTTTTCGGTGTAGGCCGACCCAATGATCAACTGCCCATTTTTGTGAACGCTGACCCGAAAGGTTGGCTCACGACCGCGCTTGTCCCGGCTGGAACTTGGGCTGAGACTTAGACCTTTTGCCGCCAGCACCGCGTCATAGAACTCATTCAAGTTGACGCGAGGCTTGTTGGTCTTGGTCATGGTTACATAGCCACATCGCTTTGCCGTTTCTCGGCGTGGAAGATGCCCCAAAGCTTCGACCTTCTGCAGCAGAGCCTTCCCGGTTAAAGGTTGTGGTGGTATATCTGACATTTTTTAATGTCCTACATCCTTCCCCTAAGATCATAGCCTTATGGTGTACCCCTGCAACCGAAAGTCGGAGGCTTTTTTGAAGACAGGTTTTTCTCCTGTTCCTTGAGCCGGCAGCTCGGAAGGAAAAGCCTCTTCTCACTCAAGAGATGTTCCCGCTCTTGCCAAAAGGTGATGGGGGCAAAAAGAACTCAAGCCCTGAAGAGTGCTGGGGCTTTTGTGGAGGGAGCTGACAAAAGATTGCCGTTGGAATAGGGGTGGTGCCGTGGCGCAGATGCAATTGACCGCCTTTGAGAGGGGAAAGCAATTGAGACTTCACCCCATGGCCGAAGGCGCGCAGGGGATAGGCATTGCTTGGAGACAACCTCATCCTCACTCGTCAGGTGCCCCGAACTCTGATCACGTCTTCTGCAACTTCCGCCAGAAAACGGGCTCGATCTTCCCAAAAACCGCCATAGAGACGGGCACGGCGATTGCCATTGCCTTGCGGAAATGGGTCGAAAAGATAGCCAGAGCGGGTGTGAAGCTGGATGCCATCACACCTGGCCCGGCGGTCACTTTCCCCTCTTGGCAAAGGCCGGTCACATCTGAGTAGTGGCTGAGGGATCCCCTCTTCGGCACTTCTTCAGATGGGAGCGCAGTGAGCGCGAGTTGCCCAAAGCAAGTTATTTATTCAGGATCCACTCGATTGGCCACCGCTGAGACAACGATGAGTGGCAAGCTCACCAGCAAACAAAAGCCCCATTGCTCCCAAGACAGGGGTGCTGTGTCGAAGATAATGTTGAACAGGCTCCACTGGCTGAAGAGGATCTGCAGCAGGATGGCTGCCCCAATGCCGATGGCAATGGCCGCTGTATCCATGAGGCGCTCATGGCGCTCCAATTGGCTGGCACGTCCACGGCCCAACAGGGTAGGAATGGCCTGGCTGAGGCTGAGCAAGTAGAAGATGCGCCCGATCACCAACGCTTGGATGGCCATGGTGCGGGCCAGGTTAAGGTTGCCGGTGGTTTGTTCGATGTATTCAAAAACCCCGAAGATCAAGATCCAGTTGAACACGGACACCAGCAGGATGCGCTGCAGCAGCCTAGGAGAGAGCAAGTTGGCCTCCGGATCCCGCGGTGGGCGAGTCATCTCTCGGCCTGTGCTCGGCTCAAAGGCAAGAGGCACCGTCATGGTGATGGAGTTGATCATGTTTAGCCACAGCACTTGAATGGCCAGAATGGGGAGCTCGCGGTTGAGCAGCACGCTGAGGAGAATCGTCATCGATTCCCCCCCGTTCACCGGCAGGATGAAGGCAATGGCTTTGAGCAGGTTGTTGTAAACCGTGCGCCCCTCCTCAACGGCTGCCTCAATGGAGGCGAAGTTGTCATCGGTCAGGATCATGTCGGCAGCAGCTTTGGCCACTTCGGTGCCGCCTCGCCCCATGGCAATCCCCACATCTGCTTGCTTTAGGGCCGGAGCGTCGTTGACGCCATCGCCGGTCATGGCCACGATCTGCCCCCGCGCTTGCAGAGCTTCCACCAGGCGCAGTTTTTGCTCTGGCACCACCCGCGCGAAGACGGATCCCCGATTGGCAGCTTCCACAAATTCCTCCGGGCTGAGCTGCTCCAGATCTCGACCGCTGTAGGCTTGCACAGGTTTTCCACCCCCCAGGCCCATCTGCTCGGCAATGGCTTGAGCCGTGAGCACGTGGTCGCCGGTGATCATCTTCACCTGGATCCCAGCCGTTTGGCAGGAATGCACTGCCGCAATGGCCTCTGGCCGCGGCGGGTCGATCATTCCTTGCAATCCCAAGAAAACCAGATCCCCTTCCAGATCGGGGTGATCCACCCGAGTTTGGCTGCTGGGGACGGTTTTTTGGGCAAAGGCCAGAACTCGCAGCCCCTGCCGTGCCAAGGCCTCCACCTGCTGGCGAATCCGCTCCTCTTCTAGAGACTGGATCTCCCCCTGGGATCCCATCTGGCTGCGGCAGCGGGGCAGCAGGGCTTCCACCGATCCCTTGACATAGATGCAGTGCTCTTCTGGCCCCAGGCGGTGCAAGGTGGCCATGTACTGAAACTCAGATTCAAAGGGAATGCTGTCCAGGCGAGGGCGGCGGCGCTGCAGATCGTCCATATCCAAACCCGCCTTTTGGCCCGCCACAATGAGGGCAGCTTCGGTGGGATCCCCTACCACCTCCCACTGGCCGTTGTCTTTGAGTTTGAGACGGGTGTCGTTGCAGAGGCAGCCGGCCAAGAGACAAGCCTGTAACGCCAGCAGCCGCTCCACTTCCACTGGATCACCCCCCTCCTGGGCCAGGATTTGTCCCTGAGGACTGTAGCCACTGCCTGTGACTCGGTAGAGCTGGGATCCGGCGTAGATGGCCTGCACCGTCATCTGGTTTTCCGTGAGGGTGCCGGTTTTGTCAGAGCAAATTACCGTAGCGCTGCCCAGGGTCTCCACCGCCGGCAGCTTGCGGATAATGGCGTGGCGTTTTGCCATGCGGGAAACCCCAATCGCCAAGGTTACAGTGACTACCGCCGGCAAGCCTTCGGGGATAGCACTCACCGCCAGCGCCACTGCCGCCTCAAAGACACTGGCCGCCCCCTGTCCCTGAGCCAATCCCACCAAAAAGGTGAGCCCGGCCAAGCTGAGGATGATCCTGAGCAGCATGAGGCTGAACTCCTCGAACTTGCGTGTTAGGGGAGTTTGCAGGGATCCCCCCTTTTCGACCAACTCCGAGATACGGCCTGTTTGAGTCTGCTTGCCAATGGCCACCACCACCCCTGCTCCTTGGCCGAAGGTAACAAAGCTGCCGGCATAGGCCATGTTCTGGCGGTCGGCTAGGGGTGTGTCTTCCGCCAGGGATCCCAGCCGTTTTTCCACCGGCACCGACTCTCCGGTCAGGGCCGATTCATCCACCTGCAAGTTGCGCACGCTCAGCAAGCGCAGGTCGGCGGGCACCTTATCTCCCGAGCTCAAGAGCACCACATCCCCCGGCACCAGCTCCCGCGAGGGCACCCGCAGTTTTTGCCCCTCCCGGATGACAGTAACCTCCGTCACCACCGACCGGGCCAGGGCGGCGATCGCTTCCTCCGCTTTGGACTCCTGGATGTAGCCGATGAGGGCGTTGATCACCACCACCGCCCAGATCACGATGGCATTGCGCCAGGATCCCAAAAACGCCTTGACCGCCCCGGCAACCATCAAGATGTAGAGCAAGGATTGGTTGAACTGCTGCAGAAACTTCACCCAGGCCGGGGTAGCCGCCTTGGCCTTTAGCTCGTTGGGGCCATATTGCTTCTGCCGCTGGATCACCTCAGCTTGAGACAGACCCCGTTCCAGAAGCGCCGCCAGAGGCAGATCCACTGCAACAATTTGGCGGGCAACATCCTCTTCGGGCAGAGCGTGCCAGGGAGCAACCGGCAATGAGCCAGCAGGGATGGATTTTGCCATCGTGATGAAGGTCTCCAGTTGAATCGCAACAGAACTTGAAGGCCAGCCGTGAACCCAGCGGCAAATCCTTCGTACAGTCCACAGCCTAGCGGATGCTGCTCATCCTCCGAGATGCCACTGCTGCCACCAGCGTCAACAAAGCCTAAGTCCCAGGCTAAGATTTGCCTCAAATTCTCGACAGCTTGAAAAAATGGCTATATTTTTATCGGGTGTTATGATTACGCTTGTTTCCCAGCTGCAGCTCCTGAAGGCTGGCAATCTGCAGAGTCTTCTACGGATTGCCAGTTCGGGGTTGTTGGCTGTCATTTAACAGGTTCTTCCGCGTTAAACTAAACAGCTTCTTAAGCTCAAGTTCAGTTCTGTTTGAGGAAACTGCTGTGTCAACGATTACTAAGCCAATGGAACTCAAAACCCAATCCCCACCCGCCTCCACCCAAACGAACGGGCGCCCTGGCGTGGAGGGATCCACCTCCAGAACTTCGCAACCTGTCATTCACCATCAAATTGTTGTAGTGGGAGGAGGGGCTGCCGGCATCAGCGCAGCGGCCCAGTTGCTGGAGCGCAAGCGTAACCTCGACATCGCGATCATCGAGCCATCCGACAAGCACTACTACCAGCCCGGCTGGACATTGGTGGGGGGAGGTATTGCCCCCCTGGCCAAGTTTATCCGGGACGAAAAAACAGTGATCCCCAAGGGAGCCACCTGGATTCAAGCGCGAGTGGCAGAGCTGGATCCAGATCACAACCGCGTGATCACGGAGAGCGGGCAGATCATCGAATATGATTACCTCATCGTTGCCCCAGGGATCCAAATCGACTGGCACTTGATCGAGGGCTTGCCGGAGGCGCTGGGCAAAGGAGGAGTAACCAGCAACTACTCCAAGGACTACGCCCCCTACACTTGGGAGACCATCCGCAACTTCAAGGGGGGAACAGCCATCTTCACGTACCCGGCTACGCCAATCAAGTGCGGCGGCGCCCCTCAAAAAATCATGTACCTGGCCGACGACGTTTTCAAGAGCAAAAGTGGGGTTGGCGTCAACACCAAGGTTCTCTTTTGCACAGCCACTCCCACTCTCTTTGCCGTGCCGGAGTACAGTGCTGCCCTGGAGAAGGTGGTAGAGCGGCGAGGGATCCAGGTGAAATTCAAGCACAACCTCAAAGCCATCCGGCCTGAGACTCAGGAAGCCATCTTTGAAGTCACCACCGACAATGGCAAAGAAGAGGTGAGCCTGCACTACGACATGATCCACGTGGCTCCGCCCATGAGCGCCCCGGACTTTGTCAAGCGCAGCCCCCTGGCTGGCCCTGGAGGATGGGTGGACGTGGATAAAGCAACGCTGCGGCACACCCGCTACCCCAACGTGTTTTCCTTAGGGGATGCCTCCTCTCTGCCAACGTCCAAGACAGCGGCTGCCGCTCGCAAGCAAGCGCCGGTACTGGCCGAAAATCTCTTGGCTGCCATGCAGTCCAAGCCCCCGGTGGCCCAGTATGATGGCTACACCTGTTGTCCCCTGATCACAGGCTATAACTCCCTAATCATGGCGGAGTTTGCCTACGGGGGGAAACTGGCTCCCTCCTTCCCGCTGGATCCGACGCGGGAGCGCTACTCGATGTATCTGGCGAAGGTGCACGTCCTGCCCTGGCTCTACTGGAACCGCATGCTCAAGGGCAAAAAGTTTGAGGCGGACATCTTGAAGCCCATCAACAAGTTGGTGCATCGCTACTAAGGCTCTTGGATCCCTCGCCCCTGACCCCTCTCCTCTGGGAGAGGGGAGTTTTTTTAGAGGCAGGCTTTTAGCCTTTTCAGCATCGGCAGCGCCGTGCGCAGGCCGCCTGAGTATTCGCGGAACAGCCCACCGGCAGGTGATTTTTGGCCCTTCCAAGCCGGCTGTAAGCTCCCCAACCCCAGCCACTCACCCTTTTTCGCAAGCAGAACCAAGTCTGACTGCCTCTAGATTGTCCTGGGAATTACTGAGGAAGATCGCGGACAAAGCTACAAAATATTTCTTAGTATCAATGTTTTTTGAGATGTAAGGCTTTGCCGCATAACTTTCCCCTAGTCTCCGTAAAGACCGAATAGGCTAAGTGTGAAAGTCTCATCTAAGGATGTTATCATATGTCCGACGAAGAAGAGCTAGGGTATCTCATCAAGAGGCGAAATGAAATTATAGAGCAGCAGAGAAATATCCAAGCCATTATTCAGGCTCCAAGGAATTGGCGAAAACGGGATATTTTGCGTCAAGCAAAAGAGTGGGGCTGGGAAATTGTTCAGCGACGTGCCAGACATAGCACGCAGGCTGTTCGGGGTGATTTAAGAATTCCTATTCCCGGACACGGCGGCGGAGATACTTTGAAAGTAGGATTAGCTCACAAAGTCTTATCCGAACTAGCAGAGCCTGTACTCAGAGAGCTGCAGCTTCAAGAGCAAGAGTACAGCGACCTACTTATTAGCTTTCCAGCGAATAGAGGTATTAGCTTTAGGGTTGAGGCGGATTTACTAACTAAGCAGATTGAGTTTCTGGAAGAGCAGAACCAAAAACTTGAATTTAAAATAGTCGAGACTGAGGAAGCAGCTCTTAGTTTGCTCACCGAGAAAGAACTTGAGAATCAGCGGCTAGCCAACAGAATGAGAGAGCTTGTGGAAGAGCAGCTTCAAGCGCAAGAAGTTCTCGGTCATGCTATCGTAGCTCTGAAGCAGCTCAAGCATCTCTTCGACCAGCTTCAGAATGCGGTAAACCAAATTCCCATCCTATGGGTTAAGAGCTTATTGCAAAGTTACCTGAACAACATCAAGTCTGTTTTTGAAACCAACTTGCTCTCTGCCGGTTCTAGAAAGTTGCTTCAGGAGAAAGAACAGGAGTCTCATCAAGGGAAGTTGCCTCAGGAGAACAACCATGGGTCTCATCGAGAGTCTTGAAACGGCAATCGCGACCTCGCGGCGCAACTATGCTGAGCTTGTTAGCTTGACAGACCAACTCATCACCGAGCAACAGCAGCAAGGTCAACGAAATTGGCTGCGGCTGAATGCCAAGCCCTGGACCGTAGCGACTCTTAAAAAAACCTTTGCTTCCTTTGCAGCAGCTCGAGCTTACTTTGGCAAATGTTATGGCTTAAAGGCAAGAGGGTGGAAAACTTTAGCAGAGCAGGTCAATACCGTTGAGACGGCATTGATTCACTTGGGTCTAGCTATTCGCGAAAACCCACAAGAAAAGAGCATCTCCCCTTTCAAGAATTGATGGCTACCCATTTTAGTCATTTCAAGCCAGGTTTTTTAGAAACAGGCTTTTAGCTTTTTCAGCACCACTCGATCCAGCGTCAGCAGCGCCGAGCGCAAGCCACCCGAGTAGCCCCAAAAAAAGCCGACAGGCAGATGTCCTGGCGGTGCATCCAGGCTGGTTTTGAGCTCGCCGTACCCCAGCCAGCGACCTTGGATCCGCCAACCCACGGCTTCCCCCATACACTCTTCGCGGGGCAAGGCGGAGAAGGATCGCGATCTGCCTATTGAGGTTCCTCCGGGGTCGCATCCTTGCCACAGTTGCTTTTGAACGCTAAAGCCAAAGCGCCCTTGGCTGGCCCGCACCCACAGTTGGTCAATCAGCCGCAGCATGGGGCAGGGGAAGGCCTGAACATCCTTGGGATCAAAAAAGCCCACTTGCGAGCGCCCAGCAAGCTTCAGCATCAGGGCTGTCGTCCAGCGATCCGCCTCCCCCCACTGCCCCGCTCGCAGCCGATCCCACAGACCTTGCAAGGCAGGGGCTGCTTCCCCCACCCACTCTGGCCAAGAGAGAGTTCCGGGCAGGGATCCCCCCTTCCCTCTCTCCTCTGGACAGACGTCAGGAAAAATCAGGGATCCGGATCCCTCTTCTCTTCCAGCTTTTTTGGCAGTGGCAGGGGTGGGAGGTGCCACCAGTTGCTCTAGCTCTTCCGCCGAGTGCCGGGACAGGAGCTGTTCCAGCTCGTCTTGGGGTTCTGGAGGCTGGGCCAAGATCTGCTCCAGCTCCCTCAGCTCTTGGGTGCGGATGGCTGGCTCAAAAGCAACCGGCTTCCTCCCTTGTTGAGAGGCTTCTGCCGGTAACAGTGCCAGCCACTCGGCCATGGTTTGCGGGCGCTCTTCTGGGTGGAGAGCCATCCCTTTGAGAATGGCAGCCTCCACAACCTCGGGAATGTTGGGGTTAAGGCTGCGAGGGGTATCCAACTGGCGGCCTGTGGCCCGCACTGGCGCACACATAGGCACCATCCCCGTCAGCGCCGTGTAGAGGGTTGCTGCCAAGGCGTAGACATCGGTGAAGGCGCCGCGGCGGCGCAAGCTGTCGTATTGCTCTAGAGGAGCATAGCCATCGGTGCCGTAGGAGGTGTGGCGTTGGATCAGACCTTGGGTGTAGCCGCGAGCTAGGCCGAAGTCGATCAACACCGCCTGCTGGGATCCCTCCCGCACCATGATGTTGGATGGCTTCACATCCCGATGCAGGATCCCCTGTTCGTGCAGGGCCATCAGGGCGGATCCCACCTCCCGCGTCAGGCGCAGGGCTTCCGGCAGGGGCAACGGCCCTTTTTGCCGCAGAAGCTGGTGCAGAGTCTGGCCGCGGATGTACTCCATCACAATACACCAGCGCTCCTGCTCCCAGATCACTTCTTCCACCTTCACCACATGGGGATGGTGGCAGCGGGCCAGTTGCAGCGCCTCATTCATGAAGTTCTGCTGGAAGTGGGGATAGTCGGGATCCTCACGAAGGCTGTCGTTCAAAACTTTGATAACCACCTGGTCGGCACGAACGCTATCCCAGGCCTGGTAGGTAATGCCGAAGCCCCCCTCCCCCAAAACGGCCTCGATGCGGTAGCGTCCCCCTTGCAATTGTTCACCAACTGCCCAAGCCATATCTGGATCCCTGCCCCTACTGCCATTCTGTCACAGGGATCAGAGAGTTGCTGGCCTATGGAGCCCCCTAGAAGTCCGAGGGCAGCACTCCCGTCTTCACCTGGAAGGTGCGTGCCTGTCCATTTCGGATGACCCGCAGCGTCAGTGTATTGCCCACCCCGGCGGCTTCCACCAACTGCTGCACCTGCTCGGCATCGCGGATGGCCTGCCCATTGATTTCAGTGATCACATCCCCCTCCCGCAAGCCAATCTCCTCAGCCGGGGATCCCGGAATCACCTGCCCGATCAAGACCCCTTCTTCCACCGTCAGCGTGGTGGGGCGAGCGGGGTCGCGGTTGAGGCGGGCCACAATGTCGGGGTTGAGGGTGATCATGCGAATGCCCAAGAAAGCGTGCTCTACCCGACCATTCCGGATCAATTGCTCGGCAATTTCCATGGCGCGGTTGATGGGGATGGCAAAGCCCACACTCTGGGCCCGCTGGAAGATGGCCGTATTCACTCCAATCACACGCCCTTCCGCATCCAGCAACGGGCCACCCGAGTTGCCGGGGTTAATGGCCGCATCCGTTTGCAGGAAAGTCACCCGCTTGTTAACAGCCCCAATTTGCCCGGAGGAGCGCCCGACGGCGCTGATGATCCCGGCAGTCACGGTATTGTCCAGGCCCAGCGGGTTGCCAATGGCGATGGCCCAATCCCCCGGTCGCACCAAGTCAGAGTTGCCCAAAGTAACCGTGGGCAGATTCTCCCCCTCAATCTTGATCACCGCGATATCGGTAACCGGGTCTGAGCCCTTCACCTCCCCTTCAAAGGTGCGCCCATCCAGCAGATGAACCCTGACTCGCTCGCTGCCTTCCACCACATGGGCGTTGGTGAGGATCAGGCCACTGGCGTCGATGATAAACCCCGATCCGGTGCCTTCTTGCCGAAACTCCTGCGGCAACTGCGGTAGTTGATCCCCAAAGAAGCGGCGAAACAGGGGCTGGTTGAACAGTTCTGGGTTGACCCCCCTCGACACGGTGCGGGTGGCATCGATGCGCACCACCGCTGGGCCGACCTTTTGGGCAACGGCGGCAATAAAATTAGAAGGCCGGACGGCATCGGCGGGAGGGGCAGAATTCGCAGCCTCAGGGCGGGGCTCAGACCAGGGCAAAAGGGATCCCACTCCCTCACTGGCCCGTCGCGTCCAAGTGACCAGGGGAGTTTGCTGTAACCACTCCTGCCCCGCTCGAGACGATAGCCAGACCCCACCTGCGACGCCTCCACCAAACAGAGCCATCGCCAAAAGTGTATGCCGTAGAATCCGCGCCATGCTCCCTCCCAAAGCTAAGCCGTATCGCCAAGACTCAAAAGGCGTGAACCCGCTCCCCCGACTTACGCCATCAAGACCCAGTTCACTCCTGGTCTATTCTATCTATTCCTACTCTTTACTTTTGGATGTTCGGGGTATGTGTGCTTACCCTAGCAAATCTTGCGGACAGAGGCAGTGCTCGAAACGCCCAAAATGATCGGGGATCCGAGCGAGCTCCATTCCTCCGAGCCACAAGGGCGGGATCCGTGGCAGCGCCACCGCGCCTGGATGCAGTTGGCCTTGCGAGAAGCTAAGCAAGCAGGAGAAGCTGGAGAGGTGCCGGTGGCCGCTCTGGTGGTGGGGCCAGGGGAAAAGTTGCTGGCTTTGAGCAGCAACCGGCGGGAACGGGATCGGGATCCCACGGCCCATGCGGAGATTCTGGCCCTACGGCAGGCAGGGCAGCGCTTGGGCGATTGGCAGCTGCAGGGCTGTCGGCTGTATGTGACCCTGGAGCCCTGCCCCATGTGTGCGGGGGCAATCAGCCAATCGCGGCTGGCCCAGGTAATCTACGGCGCCGATGATCCCAAGGCCGGAGCACTGCGCAGCGTGCTCAATTTGCCAGCTTCTGCCGCCAGCTTCCATTGCCCGGAGGTCATCGGCGGAGTCTGCGAGGCCGAGTGTCGCCGCCTATTGCAGCAGTGGTTTTGCCGCCGGCGCGGGATCCCGCGCACAACCTGAGGAAGAAATTGGGGGCAAAAAGAACGGGCTGGGGTCGTGCATCCGCCAGAGGTTTTTGATACTGTCATATCGGGTTCGGCTGGTCCTCACTCGCGTCCTGCACCAGCCCCAAAAAAGGCTGTCCGAGGGGCGGTGGCTGCCTGAGGTGTTGAGGTTGGTTATGTCCAGATTCTGAGAACCCGACTTGTCCGGGATCCCTCGCCGGCTGTGATACTCTTTCCCAGAGGATTGGTGTGTGACTATTACCCTCTCCTTCTCTCCTCCGCCATCAGCCTCGATTAGAGGTATTGCCCTCCTGGTTTGGGCTTGGCTGTGCTTAACTTTTCCGGTGCAGGCACGGGTGCTGCTGCGGGTAGGTATTGCCGTCAACAAGCCCCAGGTCACCGTCGGCAGCTCTACCGGAGCCCGCCTGTTGAATGCCCAGGGACAGCCGCTGGCAGAGGTGCAGGCCATGCAACCGCTGCAGGCCAGCCGTTCGGGTTCAGCAGTCAGTTTGGCCGGCCAACAGGGAGAACGTCTTTACCTACAGCCCACCACCTCCGATGGGTTAGTGTTTATCGACCAGAATTGGTACCGTGGCTTGGTGGAGTTGATCCCCGGCGAGCGTGGGGTGATTGCCATCAACCAAGTTGGCTTGGAAGACTACGTTTCCAGCGTAGTGGGCAGCGAGATGGGACACCGTTTTCCCATGGAGGCTCTCAAAGCCCAAGCCGTGGCCTCCCGCACCTATGCCCTCTACCACCGCAGTCGCCGTTCCCAGCAGCCTTTTGACTTAGGAAATGGGATCGATTGGCAGGTTTACAAGGGGGTAGCTGCCGAATCCAGCCGTACCCAAGCGGCTGCCCGTGAGACCGCCGGGCAGGTTCTCATCCACCAGGGGCAGTTGATCAATGCGGTTTTCCACTCCTCTGCGGGGGGACATACAGATGATGCAGGCAACGTCTGGTTAGAATCGCGGCCCTACTTGCAGGGGGTGCCGGATTTCGATCACCACTCACCCGTGTTTAGCTGGACGGCCACCGTTCCTGCCCAGCAGATTCAGCAGTTGGCTGCCGGGATCGGGGCTATTCGTTCTGTGGAGGTACTGCGCAGCTCCCCGTGGGGACGGGCGATCACGGTGCGCCTGACGGGATCCCAAGGAATCAAAGATCTCAGTGCTGGCGATTTTCGTCGGGCTCTAGGGTTGCGCAGCACAAAGATTGCCATTAGTCCACGCGGAGAGGCCGCCACTACAGCCAGCTTGGCTCCTGTGGCAGGGACATTCCCAGCTTTCTTTGAGATTCATGGGCGGGGCTACGGGCACGGGGTGGGCATGAGCCAGTGGGGAGCTGCCGCCCTGGCCAGCCAAAACTACTCTTACCAACAGATCCTCAGCCACTACTACCGCAACACCAGCTTGGCAGTGGTGGAAGGACGCTAAGGCTCAACTTCAGGGAGAAGCCAACAAAATAACCGATTGGTAGCAAAAGTAGCTGCAGTTTTTAAGAGCTTATGAGAAGCAGCATTTTAATTGAACCGGAGGGGTTCCCCAAGGGTTCGTTGGGGTTCTGTAGATTTTGTTAACTTTGAGTTAACTCTAACGTTGCACCATCTCTGAAGATAGACGGGCAGCTTCTGCCGGAATCGAAAGCTGGGCTGCCTGTGAGCGCTGCTTTTGAAGGCTCCGCGCTGCTATGACAAGATCGAGAGAAGCCTGGGCAAATTTGGGTTACATCCCTGAAGATTTTGTGAAGATTTTGTAGAGATCTTGAATTCCCCTCTCGGGATCCTCAGGATCGGCTCAATAATAATTGAGATACGTTTACCAGCATCGACCTCTACCTCTTCTTTTTCGAGCCCATAACTTTAACCCCAGGTATCTGTCCTATGTCCATTGCCACCTTAGCTCCTGCTTTTCCCGAACGTTGTCCGGTGCTGCCGGAAGCGCTCACGCCCCTGTGCGAGATCGCCCGTAACTATTGGTGGACTTGGAACCCGGATCACCTCACCATTTTCCGGGAAATGGATCCCGCCCTGTGGGAAAAAACCTCCCACAACCCGGTGCGCATGCTGGAGGAGGTTTCCTACTTGCGGTTGGCAGCCTTGGCCACCGATGTGAACTACCTCAACACGTTGAACCGGATGGTGCAGTCCTATCGGCAGTACATGACGGCTGAGGATACCTGGGCCAAGCGCACCATGAAAACCTACGACTGGCAGCGTCCCATCGCCTATTTCTGTGCCGAATACGGCTTGCACGAGTCTTTGCCCACCTACTCTGGCGGGCTGGGTATGTTGGCTGCCGATCACCTCAAGTCGGCCTCGGATTTGGGAGTGCCCCTGGTGGCCATCGGGTTGCTCTACCGTCAGGGCTATTTCCAGCAGCGCCTGGACAACAATGGCTGGCAGGGGGAGCTTTACGAAGACTCTGAGTTTGAGTCTCTGCCGTTGACTCTGGTGCGCCAGCCGGATGGCAGCCCTCTGTTGGTGGAAGTGGCGATGCGGCAGCGGTTGGTGAAGGCGCGGGCCTGGCGGGCGGACGTGGGCCGGGTACCTCTTTTTCTGCTGGACACCGACCTGCCGGAGAACGACCCCATCGATCGCTGGATTACCGCCCACCTCTACGGGGGCAGCACCGATACTCGCATTGCCCAAGAGTGCATCCTGGGTATCGGTGGGGTGCGCCTGCTGCGCCAGTTGGGTTTGGATCCCATGGTTTATCACATGAATGAAGGGCACGCTGCTTTCCTAACGCTGGAGTTGCTGCGGGAGGAAGTGGCGCGGGGCACCCCCTTCGAGACGGCGGAGGCCAAGGTGCGGGAAAAATGTGTGTTTACTACCCATACACCGGTGCCGGCTGGCCACGATGCCTTTAGCCCCAATGAGATGGATGCGTTCTTTGCCTCCTTCTGGCCTCAACTGGGCCTGACGCGGGAACAATTTTTGGCCTTGGGAGCTCGGCGCACTGGGGATCCCTGGGAGCGCTTTAACATGACGGTGCTGGCTTTGCGGTACGCGCGGGCAGCCAATGGCGTAAGCAAGCTCCACGGACGGGTTTCTCGCGAAATGTGGCATGTGCTCTACCCTGAGCGATCGGTGGATGAGGTGCCCATCAGCTCCATTACCAATGGGGTTCACGCCCGTACCTGGGTTTCCCCCCTCTTCTGGAATCTCTACGACCAGTACTTGGGCCCCGATTGGCCGGAGCGGGTGTCAGACCCGGAACTGTGGGCCAAGGTGGAAGAGATCCCAGATGAAGAACTGTGGCGGCGCAAAGAGGCTCTGCGGGAGCGGCTGGTGTCTTTCACCCGTCACCGAGTGTTGCGGGCCCGGCGCAATCGCGGCGAAAGCAACGAACGCATCCAAGCGGTCAACCAGTTGTTGGATCCCAAGGTCTTGACGATTGGGTTTGCCCGCCGCTTCAGCACCTACAAGCGAGGAGATTTGATCCTGCGAAATCTGGAGCGAATTACCCGCATCTTCACCAACAAAGAGTACCCTGTGCAAATTATCTTCGCCGGCAAGGCCCATCCCCGGGATGAAGGGGGCAAGCGCCTGATCCAGCGGGTGGTGGAATGGTCCAACCGGCCTGAGGTGGCCAACCGGGTCGCCTTCATCGAAAACTACGATGCCTATGTCGGTCGCAATTTGGTGCAGGGGGTCGATGTGTGGCTGAACAACCCGCGACGCCCTCTGGAAGCCTCTGGCACCTCAGGGCAAAAGGTGGGCTTCAGTGGGGGATTGAACTTGTCGGTACTGGATGGCTGGTGGCCGGAGGGTTACAACGGTCGCAATGGCTGGGCTATTGGCCAAGAAATCGAAGGTCTGGATCCCGCTGCCCAAGACGACTTGGACGCCAACTCCCTCTACGACTTGTTGGAGTATGAAGTAATCCCCATGTTCTACGACCGGGATGAGAAAGGGATCCCACGTCGTTGGATTGCCCGCATGAAGGAGGCGATCCGCACCCTCAACCCCGTTTTCAACACCGACCGCATGGTAGCGGAGTACGTGCTGAAAATCTACGAGCCTCAGCCCCTGGAAGCAGAGGCGAGCCGGACTTTGTTGGGTTCGGCTGTTGCCGGCTAGGGTGGACTCCCCCTCTCCCAGCGCAAATCATACAAAACATTGGGATCCCTCTCTCCTCAAGAGGAAAAGCAGGGATCCCAAGTTTGAGCTTGGGGACAAGAGACTAGGCGCCAGCGTTGACGGCCATAGGAAGCGTCAGCGGTTCTGGCTCCTCTTCGGGGGGCAACATCACCACCTCAGAGTTGTCGATGATGGCCTGCAGCTCTTCCCCATCGATGGTTTCGGCCTCCACCAAACGACGGGCGATCCGATCCAAGAGGGCACGGTTTTCCCGAATCAAGTAGGTGGCCCGTTGGTAGGCCTCGTTCACCAGCCGCCGCACCTCTTCGTCAATGAGGGCCGCTGTTTCCTCCGAGAAATCCCGTTCTGCGGCGATTTCCCGGCCCAGGAAAATGTTGGTGTACTGGCGACCTAGGGCTACATTTCCCAGGCGATCGCTCATACCGAAGCGGGTCACCATGTTGCGGGCGATGCGGGCCACCTGTTGCAGGTCGCTGGCTGCCCCCGTGGTGATCTCCGACTCTCCGTAGACTACTTCTTCGGCCACGCGCCCACCCAAGGCAACGGTCATCATGTTCTTCAGATGGGCACGGGTGGTTAGTCCCATGTCGTCATCGCTGGGCATGAACCAGGTGAGGCCACCTGCTTGTCCCCGGGGGATGATCGTCACTTTTTGGATGGGATCGTAGTTGGGCAAGAGGGATCCCACCAGGGCATGGCCCGCCTCGTGGTAGGCCACCAATTCCTTGCGCCGCTCGCTCATCAGCCGATCCTTCTTCTCTGGGCCCGCCAACACCCGATCCACCGCGTCGTTGATCTCGTCCATGGAGATCTCGGTGAGGTTGCGGCGGGCTGCCAGAATGGCTGCTTCGTTCAGGAGGTTGGCCAAGTCGGCGCCGGTAAACCCAGGGGTACGGCGGGCCAATTTCTCCAGATCCACATCGGCAGACAGGGTTTTGCCACGGGCATGCACCTTGAGGATTTCTAGCCGGCCCTGAAAATCGGGGCGATCCACCGTAACTTGGCGATCGAACCGGCCAGGCCGTAGCAGCGCTGCATCCAGCACATCCGGTCGGTTGGTGGCCGCAATGACGATGATGCCGGAGTTGCCCTCAAAACCGTCCATCTCGGTGAGCAACTGGTTCAGGGTCTGCTCCCGTTCGTCGTTGCCACCTCCCAAGCCAGCTCCCCGCTGGCGACCGACTGCATCAATTTCATCGATGAAGACGATGCAGGGAGCATTTTGCTTGGCCTGCTCGAACAGATCCCGCACGCGAGAAGCGCCGACCCCGACAAACATCTCCACAAACTCAGAGCCAGAGATGGAGAAAAAGGGCACACCCGCCTCTCCGGCTACGGCGCGGGCCAACAGGGTCTTACCTGTGCCGGGCGGGCCCACCAGCAATACCCCGCGGGGGATCTTGGCTCCCAAAGCGGTGAAGCGCTCTGAATTTTTCAGGAAATCCACCACTTCTGCCAGCTCCAGCTTGGCCTGATCGATGCCGGCCACATCGTTGAAGGTAATTTGGGTTTTCGGCTCCATCTGCACCCGTGCCCTGGATTTGCCGAAGTTGAGAGCTTGGCTGCCTGGGCCATTTTGAGCCCGCCGCAGCAGGAAAAAGAGCCCCAGCAAGAGCAAAACCGGCAGGAAGAAGGTGCTGAGAATGCGCCCGAGTAGCCCCTCCTCTTGGACAGGACGCACGGCCAGCTCCACCCCGTTGGCAACCAGGGTGTTCTCAAACTCGGGGGTAAGGGGGGGCAGATTCACCTGCACTTGGGTGGCGCGGTTGTTGATTTCTGCCTCGGCGATGGCAACCTGGCGACCATCCGGGGCCGTCTCCACCAAAACTTTGCTGACCTCGCCCCGTTCGACGCGGCTGATCAGGTCGGAGTAGCTGATCTCCAAACGCTCAGGCGGGCGAGTACCCAAGAAGGTGGTGGCTAAAGAGATCAAGACGATGGCCAGTAGCGCATATAACCCCGCGCTTCTCCATTTCTTGTTTTTACCTTTCTGACTCACGGAAGTGTTTCCTCCCAAAGGGTGTTTTTGAATCGAACTCGCAGATGGTGACCTATGGGTAACAATCTGGGGTCGGGTGGGTTCTTGCAGCAACAGACTGTTAATTAATATTAACCTGACTGAGAGGGTTGCCGGGGATCCCTGCAATTCCCCTCTTCTGGCCGGGAGTTTGGGGATAGGATTGAGGGACCAAGGCTGTGCCGTCAGCCAGGATAGGTGGTGTTTTTTCCATTCTCATTCCAGCTTGCCCAGGGATCCCTATGCTGACTCAACTGCGCGAACTGAGCATCGCTGCCGACGGACGGTATCTCAGGGATGAGGAGCTGCAGTTCATGGAGACCTACCTAGCCTCCTTTGACCTTCGCCTGAGCGCCTATCGCAAGATCCAGGCGGCGGAAGCCCAGATCATCCGGGATGTGGAGATGAAAATGCGCGCGCTGGATCCCTACTTGCTCATGCGAGGGGTGGAAGACTTCAGCAACAAGTGGAAGGCTGACACCGTTCGGGTTCTGCGCCTTTCGGCCTTAGCCATGCTCTTGGATGATGAGCAGCGCTACAAAGATCGATTTCTCTACTGGTTCCAAACACTGATGCGAGCCTTCCGCACCCAACGCAGTTGCGAGGCCACCTATCGCTTTCTACAAGAGGTGATAGCCAATTACCTCACCCCCGAAGAAACCAAGTTGATCAGGCCGACTCTGGAAACCAACCGCACGCTGTTGGGCCTTAACTAGGCCGCCGTCCCGGCGGGCTCTTCAGAGTTGGCCGGCTCAACCACCTCTAGCTCATCAGCTTGGAGATGCGCACGGAACTTGTTGTCAAACTGCACCTGAAAGGGAAAGTTGGCGCTGATCGGGCGGCCATTCCAATCTCGAAGCACGGCCTTCAGTTCCCCTTCCATACCTTTGAGGTCAAAAGGTTGATTGCGATGTTCCGGGTGGTGATAGACAATCACGCTGGTACGCACCCGCACCCGATCTCCAACTTTCATGTCTTGCCCTCCTGAAAAGGCAGCATACTGCAGGAACCGACTGGAAACACTCTAACTCAATCTCTAAGCAAGCTTTCCGGATGTGGAGAAGTGTGTGGAAACTGAAACAGTAGTTTGTATTTTCCTCAGGGTCATCTTCATGTTGGGAAGCCCCAGAACATCCCCTCAAAGTCAACCCAGAGAAAGCCCGTCTCAACCAATGGGATCCCTCTGGAGCCAACAGCGCCGCTCACTGGATCCCTGGGTTGTATAGATGGGATCCCTATTGGGCAGGAGGCTGGTTTCGCCGGAAAAAGCTGCGTCTAGCCAATCTCAGCTTCCACCGGGATCTGGGAAAGAGAGAAGGCGACCTTTTGTTGCTGATACATTTACGCTGAACACTGCTGAACATCACTGTTCAACTATGCAGCGATAGCATTCTGTTTGTTTCCAACCAGAATGGCGGTATCCCGCAAAGCTTTGAGTAGAATACCCAAAGCGCAGTTTCCGTGTCGTCTTACTACCAATTTTCTGCTTTGCTTTGGCTACCATGTTGGCAGACTCGAAAGTAAACAGAAAGATCAACTGGTAGTAATCCGTACTGAACATATTATACATTATTATTATTTTCAGTATAGTTGAGCTTATTATTGACTAGAGTCATGCTCCACCAAGCGGTCGAATTCTCGCTCGAAGGTGACCAAGGCCCGGTTGGTTTTGCCCCCCAAGTAGAGCCCCGTCTCCGTTTGCAAGGCCCAGACTTGGCTGTAGCTGAAGTAGCTCATCACCACCCCCACCATCAACAGCCCAAATCCGAGATACACCGCAGGGATCCCCGGATCCGATTTAATTTGCAGTCCGGTAGCGCCGATCACCTCATCCAGATACAGAGTGAGGGGGTTGGGGAAGCGTTGGGGAGCGACCTCGTCGAGGGCCAAGCTCATGCCTTGGCGCAGGGATCCCATCCATTGCCCTTCAGTGTCGTAGAGCAGGGCTGTCCCCTGCAAATCCGGCAGCAGCAGCGTGAGTCCCTGGCTCATGTCCGGCTGGGTGGGCACAAAAGCGCCCCAGAGTTTGTTGCCTGCCTCGGTACGCACCGGCACCACTGGGATTTGAAAAGTGGGGCTGTTGTTGATGCGGATGCGGATGCTGTCGATGCTCCAATCGGCTTGGTAGAGGGTCACACCCCGGTAGGAGAGAGGATGGTTGACGGAAATGGTCTGACGTTTGACCTCCTGACCCTGATCCAAGATCGAGAGGTCGGAATAAAACTGCTTGACACGGCCATCGGGAGCGTAGTCAATCCAGAAGCGATTGGCCCGAATTTGCCAGGTGGGCAAGTGAGCACGAGCCAGATCTCCCGCTCCGGTCAAGTGTTGAATGGAAGCCACGCTGCCGCTGGGAATGAGTTCTTGGGCCTTGAAGCCGCCAATGCTGCCCCAAATGGCCCCCAGCAAGATCAGCAGCATACTGACATGCACCAAGATGGGGCCGATCCTGCCGATCAACCCTTTGCGGGCGTAGAGGTGATGGCCCTCCTGAAACACCAGGTAGCCCTGTCGGCGCAACCGCTCCGGCAGCCCTTGTAAGGATTGTTGGGGCAGATAAGTCCAAAAGGGCAGGCGCTGAAAAGACTGCGGACGGGTGAGATAGCTCCAACGGCGGGCCCCCTTCAACATCGGCCATTGGCGCGTCAGGGAACAGGCGGCAAGGCTGCTGCCGAACAGGATTAAAATAGCCAGAAACCAAGGGGTGCGGTAGACGTGATCCAATCCCAAGTTCAGGATCACCCGCCACGTGAGAAAGCCAAACAGGGCCGGATGCTCCGGATAGTGGGCTTGATAAAAAGCCGCTGTTTCCTCTTGCTCAATTACCGTGCCGGTGGCGCTCAAAACCGCAATCGCCAACAAAAGGCCGATGGCCAGGCGCAGATCCGCCAGCAGCGGCAGCAGCTCATGTCGAAAATACCGCCGCAGCGAGGAAGCCCAGCGGGCAAGCGGGAGAGAGTATATGACCATGAGAAGTTTGTCGGCTTAAGATTCAGACCGCTGCTCTTGCCAGGCAAGGTGCAGTCCCCAACAGGGTGCTGTAGGTGTAGCCCCATCTTAGCCTGCAGCAGCAGGGATCCCTTAGGCCCAAGCCGACAGGATCGTTACGCTGCCGAACCCCACCAACATCACCCCACTGGCGTAGGTGAGCCAGCCCGACCAGCGCCGCAAGGCCAACAGTTGCTTCACCGCTCCGGTAAACACCCCCGCCAGGAGCAGAGGAAAGGCCAATCCCAGCCCGTAAGCCAGCAGCAGCCCGCCTCCTACCCAGGGTTGCCCTGTGGTGGAAACCCAGGCCAGCAAAGCCACCAAAACCGGCGTACTGCAGGGAGAGGCCACCAGGCCAAAAGTTAACCCCAGCAACACTGCCCGACCCAGCCTGGGCCATTCTCCGGGAATCTCGAGGCGGTTAAACCAATCGGGAAAACGCAGGGGGATCACCTCTAACAAGTTCAGACCCATCAAAATAGCAATTCCCCCCACCACAACAGGCCCGAAGGATCCGGTTTGTCCGTAAACGCGACCCAGCAAAGCTGCCGACAAACCCAGCAGGGTCAGGGTAAAAGCCACCCCAGCCGCAAAACCCAAAGATTGAGCCCAAACTTGCCGCCGCCCTTCCCCAGCCGTTTCCTCAGAAGCGGGGGTGTAGCCGCCGATGTAGCCGATGGTCACCGGCAGCATAGACAACGTGCAGGGGGAAAGACTGGTGAGCAAGCCCGCCAGACCCACCACCAACAGACTAACGGGAGAAAGGTGCTGCAGTTGAAACTGCACCAGCTCAGTTGCCCATTGTTCTAGGTGGTAAAGCCAGAGCTGAGCCGCATTCAACATAAGCTCAATCTGTCAACATAAGCCCAAGGTAGCATGAACTCCCCCGCCCCCCTGGGATCCCCAGTCTTGGGGGAGTACGTCTACTATCCATTCCCACCGCCCAGGTTGTGGAGAATTTCGCGAGGATGGTTGACGGGGAACTGCTGCCATTCTTGTTGAGTTCGTTGCAGCACCCGGAGCAATTCGTCCCACTTTTCGCCATCGATCAACCGCTCTATCTGTCGTAACTGGGCTTGGTAGCTGTGCAGGGCAGTCAGCAGCGCCTGCCGGTTGTGGCGGGCCATCTCCAAACCCAATTGCGGGATCCCTCCGCCAACACGGCTGGTATCGCGGAATCCGCTGCTGGCCAAAGTGCGGGCCAATTCCAGAATCGCGGGATCCCCTTCTTGGCTAACCGCTGCGATCAAACTGGCGCTGACCATAACTGGCAAATGGCTGATCCAGGCCACCGCTCGGTCATGGCGTGCGGGATCCGTGAGGACAGCTTCTGCGCCAACAGCAGCAATCAGTTCTTTCACCGCATCGAGAGCCTGAGGTTGGGTCTCGGCGATGGGAGTGAGCACGTAGGGCCGCCCCCGAAACAAGTCAGCTTCTGCCGCTTGGATCCCTTGCAGGCTTTTGCCGGCCATGGGGTGCCCCCCCACAAACCAGGGCCACAATTCGGTTGCCGGAGCAACGATGGGCTGCTTAACCGAGCCGACATCGCTCACCACGGTTTCTGCCGACAAATAAGGCAACAGGGCGGCTAGCGTGGCCAACACCTGCTCCAGAGGGGTACAGATCAGCACCATTTGCGGATCAAAGCGAGCCAACTGGGCCAACTCGGTTCCACAGCCTTGGACAGCACCCCGTTCCAGAGCCTGTTTGCAGGTGGCCGGGTTGCGGCTTATCCCCCAGACGGGATATCCCTTTTCGGTCAGTTTGAGGGCCAGGGATCCGCCAATCAACCCCAACCCGACAATGGCAATGCGCATAGTATCTCAGTAAGCCAGTGAAACTCCTTTTTGGACACCACCAACAACCGCTTCCAGGTGTAGTAGGAGGCTGCTCCCGTAGCTCAGCGATACTCGCCACCGGCGGGCAAGCCTAGTTCCTTCCGAAGCTCCCGCCGCAGCAGCTAAATTCTCGGCCAGGGACTGTCCACTTGTCCATTTTTAAGTCAATATAGGGGTAACATCCGGGCTTGCTTGCCCTGCGGATTCGTGGTAGCCAAACTGGCCTCCGACAGGAAAAACAAGGGCAGGCCTTGGATGTATTGGCAGGAGCTCGGCCCGCTGTGGACTGCTGTTGCGCCGAAGGGATCCCAGCCTTTCGTGCCGGCTCAGCGCAGTTCTTCTTCGCTTACTCAAGACCACGTGTCACTCTTCTCAGCGATTGCTCCAGAACTGTACCCATTGAGCCACTTTCACAGCGGGCTCGGCTTTTGGCCTGCGAGTTCCCGCTTTAACCCCCGTTGGGGAGCACTCTGTCGTTTAGGAGATTCTATGCCTAGTGAACCCAAAACCCGCAAGAGCCGTGAAAGCACTAACCCGCGCCCGCGCGACCGTCGTCGTGAATCGGCCAAAGGGAGCAAAGGGGCAGTTCCAGCCACCAACCTCTCCTTGCCGAAGTTAATTCAAGAGAATGCGGTGCTCCAATCTCGCAGCCAGTTGTTGTTGATGTACAGTGACTTCCAAACCGAAATGCCCAACGATGGCAAAACCGGTGTGGGCACCTGGCTACAGTCTCGACTCAAGGAGCACGGCATGCCCAGCCTGCTGCGTTTTGGCCCCCGCTCCCGCCCCCAGGTTTTCCGCCGCGATGAATTTTCCGAGTGGATTACGCTGGCTCTGGCCTCTGTTAACCCCAACAGCGATACTGCCCCCCAAGAGCACCTGAGCTAGGCCGGAAGGGGAAGTTGAGCGGTAGAAGCAGAGGTTGCTGGCCCAGGGATCCCGCCACGCCCGTTGAGGGAAGAGGGTGAACTGGGCTTTTCTGTATCCGGCAATAGCAGGTCGCGGATGAGGCGAGCTGCCGAGCGTTGCAACCAGCGGGAGGCCAATTGACGGCCCAGTTGTTGAGCTTCCGGTTTGGCAGCCACCTTGGCAACAATCGGCAGAAGCTGCAGCGGCTGAAAGCTCGGGTTGCTGCTGAGGAGTTCCCACAGACGCTGCAAATGAGCCAAGCCATCTGAGCCACCCTGGGATCCCGAGCTGGAAAAGAGCACATCCACTAGGCGCTCCCGCAGGAAAGCGCCCCGCTCAGAAAAGATAAAATCAACGGCCTTTTCCAGGGATCCCTGCAGGTCAAAATCCTCGCTGTTGACGGCGTTGCGCAGCAGGTTCTCCAGGCGGTTCCAGCGAAATTGCCCCTGGTTAAACAGCAGCTCCCGCAGAGATACGCGCAGCTCCGGGGCCGGGTCGGTGAGCAGGCGCTGAGCCACGTAGGGATAGGCCACGCTCAACACCTTAAAGTTGGGATCCAGGCCGATGGCGATCCCTTCCAGGGTGAGCAAAGAGCGGATGATCAAGGCGTAGTAGGCGGGAACTCGAAAGGGAAAGTCGTACATCACCCCCGAGAGCCGATCGGTGATGCTCTTGAAATTCAGTTCGGAGACCGATTTGCCCATCGCTTCGGCGAAGACAGCTTCCAGAGCAGGGATGATGGGAGTCAGGTCGGTATCTGGATCCAGGAACTCCAAGTCCACGTAGTCTTGGGCCAGCCCGGCAAAGTCTCGGTTTACCAAATGCACAATCGCCTTGATCAGGCCGTAGCGCTGATGGGGCGCGATGGTGCTCATCATGCCGAAATCGATATAGGCCAGCCGCCCGTCGTACATGGCCAAGAGGTTGCCCGGGTGGGGATCGGCGTGGAAAAAGCCATTTTCCAAAAGCTGCTTGAGGGAGCAATTGACACCGATCTCGATCAAGTGCCGTCCATCCAGCCCCGCAGCAGCGATTTTGTCAACCTGAGTCAGCTTGATGCCATCAATCCACTCCATCGTCAGCACCTTGGTGCGGGTGTACTCCCAGTAAATTCTGGGGGCATAGATGGAGGGGTGACGGTACAGCGCCAGGAACCGCTCGGCATTGCGGCCCTCCTGCGTGTAGTCCATTTCTTCGTAGAGGCGCCCGGCAAACTCATCGACGATGCCCACCAGGTCGCTGCGGATGCGGCGGAAAGTGCGTTTGGCCCAGGCGGCCAGGCTGCGGACAATATACATGTCGAGAGAGATGCGCCCAATCAAGTCGGGCCGCTGCACCTTGACGGCGACTTTCTCCCCGCTGTGCAAGTAGGCCTGGTACACTTGCCCCAAGCTGGCGGCGGCAATCGGCTCGGGGCTGATTTCTCGAAAGATTTTGTCTACGGGTTTGCCGATTTCCGACTCGATGAGGGCAAAAGCGATGGCATTGTCAAAGGGGGGCAGCTCATCCTGCAGTTTGGCCAGTTCCTCCAGAAACAGGGGCGAAACCAGATCGGGACGGGTGGAGAGGGCTTGGCCGATTTTGATGGCCGTCGGCCCCAATTCCGTGAGGATCTCCCGCAGCCGGGCCGCGTGTTTGGGGCGATTCTTCAGCTCTACTCCCCGCCAGCGATCCCAAAACACCCAGGCCAACAAGCCCAAAAAAGGGGTGATCAACTGAAACAGGCGCCGCACCACCAGATCCCAGCGCCCTCGATATTGCTTGGCCAACTGTTCTGGGTCATAACGCAGGCTCAACTCCGGTGCCACTCCCAGATTTGCTGGCGGGATGGTCATAACCGGAGAGTCCGCCGCTGCGGAACCCAAGTTATGCTGCCTCGCTGCTGTTGTCACTACCGGTGTTGACGGTGTTGCGCCCATAGATGCCCCAACGGATTCCGTAACACATCTTAACTTGCTGGCTCAGCCTGGCGACTCTTGGAGGCGGCCACCGGCCTGCTCGATTGGGCTTGAAAAGGCCGGCCAAACCTTCAGAAAAGGATCTTCATCCTCTCCCGGAGAAGGTGACAGCAGCCCACCTACGGGGATCCCCGCCAAACCTAAAATGGGAAAACCGCGATCTCTGCCTTTGTGTCTAGATCCCCCCCTCTGCCGCCTGCCGAGCCGAGTTCGACCGGATTTGCAGCCCTTAAGGCGCGCCACCTGCTGTTGGCCTTCTTGGTGATCAACCTGGGCGTGGGTTTGGGAGCCGTGGCTTTGGCCCAGATGTTGCATCTCCCACCGGATGATCCACTGCTGGCCTACCTGGTCTATTGCTCCACTTTTGTCCTCACCTGTATTTGGAGCTGGCGGCGGGGGCAGCAAGCCCATCTGCAGATGAGGCGGCTGTGGGGCAACTGGCGGGCTGCTATTCCCTGGGGATCCCTGCTGCGGGTGGTGCCGGCTTTGCTGGTGCTCTCCCTGGGCACAACTTTGTTGATGCTCTACCTGGTATCCCTGCCTGCGCCGGAGCTGGCGGAGTCGATGCTGCACTCACTGGGGGAAGAGGATGGAGAAATGGCCTGGCCGCAGGTGTATCAGGGGTTGCGCTGGCTCTCGATTGGGGTGGTGGCCCCCATAACGGAGGAGTGGCTGTTTCGCGGCATCTTGCTACACCGCTGGGGCCTCAAGTGGGGCCTCTCCAGAGGGCTACTGGCTTCTTCTGTGGTGTTCGGCCTGCTGCACCCCAACCCAGTCGGGTTGACGGTGTTCGGCTTGGTGATGGGCCTGTTCTACTTGCAGACTCGCTCCCTGACCTTGCCTGTCTTGGCTCATGCCTTGAACAATCTCTTGGCCTTAGCGCTGGGATCCCTGGCAGGAGGAAGCCCAGAACCAGCCGCTCCGATTGGGGTCTTTCACCTCTACTTTGGCCTGTGCTGTCTGGCGATGGCTGGGCTCATTTTGGTTCCCTTCGTCCGCTTCCATTGGCCGGAGCGTGGGGCTCACTTGCCCTATTTTCTAAACCGCTGAGTACTGACTTCACCGGGCTTCTGCTCCCACTTTCCCCGTTGTCTGATAGAAGAGCGCTGCCGTGGGATCCCCCCTGGGAAGTAGCGGGGGTTTGCTAAGGAATGCAAAGAAAACGCCAAAAACTGTCACCCGATCTCGCGAAAAAGCTGTGTGGATGGGGATATCCTGAAATAGGCAGCAACAGATTCCAGTGCAAAGTTTAGCTGTGGCTCGCTGGCCGATGGGGTAGTCGTTGGGCCGGGGGTCAGCCCAGAGGGTCAACATGGAAAGGCGGTCTTTTCTGCAAAAACTCCTCCTGGTTGCTGCCGGTCTTGGCCTATCCCCTGGCTGGTTGAGGGGCCGGGCTGAGCGATATGGGCAAGCTTTGGCGGCTGGCTCCCGCAAGCTGGCTGTTCTCATCGGTATTAACCGCTACCTTGGCGAGGGATCCGCGCTACAAGGGTGTTTGACAGATGTGGAGTTGCAGCGGGAGCTACTCCTCTATCGCTTTGGTTTTGACCCGGCAGACATTCTCACCCTTACCGATGGGGCAGCCACGCCGGCTGGGATCCAATCGGCCTTTGCAGAGCACTTGGGGGGTCAAGGTCACACGGCTGAAACGGTAGTGGTGCAGTTTAGCGGCTATGGCCAGTGGCGGCTGGGATCCGCGCCCAACTGTTGGCAGCCGGTGCTGCTGTTGTCTGGCTCTGAGGGAGTGGCAGCAATGGAGCTAGACAGCTTTTTCCGGCTTTTGGAAGGCTTGGGCACTGCCCAGATCACCACCCTTCTGGACTGTGGCTTTACCTATGTCTCGCCGTCGGTGCGAGGCAACTTGCAACTGCGTTCCCGTCCCCCAGCCGCCATCCCAGACTCCTCGGAACCCCAGCGGGTTTGGCCGTCTCCGCCCAAGGGCTTGCTGATTTCGGCCACCACTCCCCAGGACTTGGCAGCAGAAGCTGCTTGGCCGGGATTCTATGCCGGGGTACTCACCTATCTGCTGACGCAGTACCTGTGGGAAACCACGCCTGCCACCCGTCTACTGGTGGCCTTTAACCAGGTGGTCAGCCGGCGAGAGCTGGGCCTATTCGCCTGCCAACGCCCCACCTTGGAAGGCAAAGACACTGCTCGACACATCCACCCCTATTTTCTCATGCCCACACCGGCAGGGGTCAGCGGGGTAGTTCAAGAAGTGAAGGGAAATCGGGCTCAGGTGTGGTTAGGCGGGATCCCGTCGGCGGCCCTGTGTGGTTTGCAGCCAGGTACTCTCTTGGCTCCCATTCCCGCCGATCCTTCCGCCTCTTCGCCGACGCCGCTGCTCATGCGTTCTCGCAGTGGGCTGTTGGCTCAGGTTCAGGTGGCCAGCCCGGAAGGGCAGCTTCCCCCTGTGGGCACACCTTTGCGGGAGCAGCTGCGCGGCCTCTCCAGCACGCTCAAGCTTTTGGTTGGCCTAGAAGAGAACCTGGGCCGCATCGAAAAGGTGGATCTGACCAATGCCATTGCCGGCTATAGCTGGATGGAAACGGCCAACCCCCGCGAGCGACAGGTGGACTGTTTGTTGGGCCGCATCACCCCGGAAATGGCCGCTGCTTTTAGGACTCCGTCCCGCTGGCGCGAACGGTCGGATACCCTGCTCAAACCCCTGGAAGTGAACAGCTACAGCCTGTTCTGGCCGGGGCGAGAATTGCTCCTGAATTCCTGTGGCCCAGCAGGAGAGGCTGCAGCAATGGCCGTCCAGCGGTTAGCTCCCCGTCTTGCCCATCTGCTGGCTGCCAAACGTTTGCGCACCACTCTCAATGCTGTTTCCTCTTCCTTGGCAGTGGTGGCGGAGTTGGCCGTCAAAGGTAAAGCTGCCAATCGCGCCAGCGGGACGGAGTCCTTAGCTCCCCCGTTGGCAGCACGCCTTGTCCAGTCCGCAACTTCCGCTCCTGCTGAGGTGGGTATGCAACGGTTTATGCGGGGGGATCCCTTGCATCTCACCCTTTGCAACAACAGCGATCAGCATCTGTTCGGCTACCTGTTGCTGATTGACCCGACCGGACAACTGCACCTGCTGGCCCCCCTGCCTCAGGACAACTTCACCACACCTCTTCGCTTGGAAGCCAAGAGCAGTTTAACTTTGCCACCCTTGCCGGAGGTCGATGGCGAGCTGCGCTCTGCTGTGAGCTCTGACTTGCTCACCTGTCATGACCAAGGGCTGACGGAGCTGTTGTTTGTGGCCAGCACCCGCCCCCTGTCCGCCAGCTTGGAAGCCCTCAAGGCTATGGCCCGCAAACTGGGGGTAGCCCGTTCGCCGATGTTGCTCAATGGGCCGCTGGAATGGACGCAAACGCTCCTCGAGGAGTTGACTCAGCGTGCCTCCGAAGGGGATCCCGACTTGCGTTGGCTGGATCCCGCCCAATCCATCACCCTTTCCCTTACCTATTTGCTGGTTTAGCTCAGCAGCAGGGCAAACAGGCCGCAGAGGGCAATGCCATCAAAAACCCCGGCCCCACCAATGCTGAGAATGCCAGAGCAGTTGCGCCGCAGGACTTCTGGCAGATGCAGGAGATCTGCCCCGATCACCGTGCCCAAAACTCCACCAGCAAAGGCCACTGCCGGTGCCTGGTCCCCTGCCCAAAACAGAGCGGCTAAGGCTGCCGTAGCCGGGGCAATCAAGGGGTTCATTTGAATGCCGATCCCCGGCACCACGTGGGAAGCATAGTAGCTGACCAAGGTTACCAGCGCCGTCACCGCCAGGATCAGCACGCTGTCGGCCCGCCCAAATTGATATAGGGCCAAGAGCACCGGGATCAACCCCCCGCCCACGTTCAAGGCAATTACCGTCTCCTGAGGGATTTTCGCCAAAGGGATCCCCCAGAATTGCCGCATCCACAGGCTGGCTAAGTCCTCCACCAGCGTCACCTCGCATTTCACCCGATAGAGGGGAATATTGACCGAGCTGCCCACCAGGATGGCCAGCAGCAGTAACAGCGCTCCCTCCCGCGAGAACCCCAGCTTTCCCACCGCCAGCGCCACCACATCTACTGCCAGCCCCAGCCAGAGGAAAGGCAGCAGCAACACCAGCATGAAAAACAACAGCAGCGAGACCGGCAGGTAGAACATGGCAGGGATCCCTGGCGCTCGGGTGTCAGCTCCAGCCTATCAAGACTGAGTGTGATTTTTTCGGGCAAGGTCTGTAATCAGTGGGATCTCTATCCTTTGAATGAGAAATAAGTCTGCAATCGGCTTTACTCAGTCTATAGGCCGAAGATTTTGTTGCGAATATCATGAGCGATTTCAAGACCGGCACGCCAATCTCCAGCAGTCTTAGACAGGGTAATCAAATAACGTCGATCCCCATAAAAGCAAATCTTGATGTGAGGGGATTCTGAAACAAGCTCAAAACCAAAATTCTGAAGCTCTTTTTCGGCACGATTACTCCATTTTCGGTAGTCACAAAACCAGTGGTCTACAAATTCTCTAATGCTTTGGCGGCAACTGTCGCCCTCACATGCATCGTTACTCTGGATTAAGTCTTTAAGGATATGCTGAACTCGACTTTCTTGGTGCACTTGGTTAATTGCCCTGCGTAGAATTTCCAGGATAAAGCTCTTAGCCTCTTGTGGGTAAAAGTCTCTCTCATTTTCTAGCCTTAATACTATATCACATTCTGATAAGATCTGCTCTCTGTAACGTTTATCCCATTTGCATTGGTACTGCACAGACAGAGTCTTTTGAAAACCTTCTACACTTAAATTAAGAAAATCTCTCTCCTCTTCAAGACTCTTGATCTTTTGGTTCCGGTCTTCTAGTTCTATCTCTAATTCTTGTAGTTTTTCATCTTTCTGTTGAAGCTGGCGTCGCAGATCTGAAAGCTGCCTTTCGTAACTTTGCCGCCACTGTTCTTTCTCCTCAATTTGCTGAAAGAGATCCCTGGCTCTTTGCTCTTGGAGTTGGAGCTTCTCAATCAGGCAGTTTTGCTCAGCTACCCGAGCTTCCAGGCTTGTGACTTGCTCGTTCTTCCGCTGGAGCTGAGCTTGTAGTTCAGAGAGCTGGCTTTCGTAATTGCGTAGTTGCTGCTTCCTTTCTTCTATTTGCTGAGAGAGATCCCTGATTCTCTGCTCCTGGAGCTGAAGCTTTTCAATCGAATGAGCCTGCTGAGCCAGTTGCGCTTTCAGAGCCTGGATTTGCTCATTGCTCTGCTGAAGCCGAGCTTGTAGCTGTGCAAGTTCGTCTTGCTTACTACGCAGCAGATGCTCTTTTTCCTGAACTTGCTGAGACAAATTTGTAGCGGACTGCCGCCATTTTTGCAGATCCACTAACAGTCTTTGGATCTCTTCCTCTTTTTGTGCAGCTTGATTCCCCGGTTCCAGGTTCTCTGCCTGAGCGCTTCGTAGCTGCTCTGGTGCCTGTCTCTGGGTTTCCTCATCCTTCTGTAGAAGCTGATCCTCCGTTTCCTGAAATTGCTCAAAGGAAGGACGAGGCAGCTCTAAGACAACCTGACCTCTTTGAGCCTGGGATCCTGCCAGTGATTTGTTACGCTCTACTTTCTGAGCCGCTACACTGCCAGCTCCTGCTACAAGAGCCACCGTGAGAGCTCTCCTAAAAGCTGGCTGAGGCAGAGAGGCAATGGCGGCAGCCGCGAGAGCAGTAACGATGTGGACGTTAAAGGGCTTAGCCATGACAACAGAGAGCGTTGGGCGAGAAGGAGTTGGAACTAAGGATAACCGCTGATGCCAGAACCGTGAAAGAAATACAAAAATTCTATATAGTATAATATTTTGAGGAGGAGTCCTTTGGAGCTTTGTTAAGTTTCAAAAAATCAGAAGGAAAAACAACGAACTTCACCGTTGCCGCATTTGCGGATCCAAGGCATCTCGCAATCCATCCCCGACAAAATTGATGCTCAGCACGGTCAAAAAAATCATCAGTCCGGGGAAGAAGGCCATGTGGGGCGCTTGCTCCAGGTAATTGCGGGCATCGAAGAGCAATCTGCCCCAAGTGGGCACATCCGGCGGGAACCCCAGCCCCAAGAAGCTCAGCGTTGACTCGGTGATGATCGCCGTCCCTACTGATAGCGTCGCCGCCACAATCACAGGGCTGAGCACATTGGGGAAAATATGCACCCAGATCAGCCGACGGGCCGGAGCCCCAATGGCGCGAGCCGCCAAGACAAAATCCATTTCCCGCACGCTCAAGAAGCTGGCCCGTACCAGCCGCGCCACCGACATCCAATTCAAGCTGCCGATCACCAGCACCACCAGGATAAAAATCCCCGTTTCTGGCCCTGCCAAGCGTCGCAAGCTCTCTCGAAACAGAAAGATCACCAACAACAACAGCGGCAATTGCGGCAAGGAGAGAAACAAATCCGTAAACCGCATCAGGGCCACATCGATCCAACCCCCATAAAACCCCGATATCGCCCCGATCAAGGTGCCCATCGTAATGGCCACCAGCATTGAGGTAATGCCCACTGAAAGCGATACTCGCCCGCCGCGCAACACCCGCGCCAAGACATCTTGTCCCAGGTCGTTGGTGCCAAAGGGATGGGCCCAACTGGGGGGCAGTTGAGAACGAGAAAAGTCGATCTGGCTGGGGGAAGCTGTGTAGATCAGCGGGCCCACCACACATCCCAAGATGATGAGCAGCAAGGTGGCCGTCCCAAACAGGGCCAGCCTATCCCGACGAAAGCGCCGCCAGGCATCCCCCCACAGGGTACGCGGGGGGCGTTCCTGAACGTTGGCTTGAGGGGGAGCAGGGATCGAAGCAGACATCGGACACCTCTAGAAGTTTGAGGGTGAAAGATTGTTGAAGAGCCGGATCCCTAGCGGGTATACTGCACCCGCGGATCCAAAATGCTGTAGAGAATATCCGCCACCAAATTGAAAATCACGATCAAGATGGCGTAGATAAAGGTGATGGCCATCACCACCGGCGTATCGCCCCGGAAGATGGAATCCACCAACAAAGCGCCGATCCCAGGTACGCGAAAAATCTGCTCTGTAACCAGCGCTCCGGTAAACACGGATGGAATATCCAGGGCCACCAGGGTTACCACCGGGATCAAGGCATTGCGCAAAATGTGCCGATTCACCACCACCCATTCTTGCAAGCCTTTGGCCCTGGCCGTCCGCACGTAATCCCGGTTCATTTGCTCCAGCATTGAGGCTCGCACAAAGCGCATCAGCACCGCTGCCTGGAACAACACCAAGACTGTCACAGGCATGATCGATTGGCGCACCTGGGCCACAAAACTTGCCCAATCGGTTACCCGCAGCGTGCTGTTGTAGATGAAGGGGAACCAGCGCAGTTGCACACTGAAAATGATGATGAACAAAATACCCGTAAAAAAGGTGGGCAAGGAAAAGCCAACAAAAGCCAGCGTCGTCACCACTTGGTCGAAGAGGGTGTAGCGCTTCAGGGCAGAGATCACGCCCAAAGGCACCGCCAGCAATGCGCCAATAATATATGCAGTGCCAACTATCCAAAGAGTGGTGGGCAACCGTTGCAAAATCAAGTTCAACACGGGGCTGCGGCTGGTAAAAGAAAAGCCCATATCCCCCTGCATAAAAGCCCACAGCCACTTCACATAGCGGATGTAAATCGGCTGATCTAGCCCCAAAGAACGGCGAATGTTCTCCCGTACTTCCGCAGTGATGGCAGGATTGGTGGCAAATTCTGCCATGGGATCCCCAGGTGCCAAAGCCAAGATGGCAAACACCACGATGCTGATGGCCAGCAAGGTGGGAATGGAGATCAACAGGCGATTAATCAAGTAGCGCGTCATAAAAACAAAGAGACAAAAATGAAAGCAATGCCATCATGGTAGAGATGTTGGCAGCAAAATGTTAGGGGAAAGCCTTTCTTGCCCAGAGAGGAAAAAAAGAGGCAAGGGATCCCTCCCTCACCCCCGCCCCTCCCCGACAGGATCCCCTAGGACTTGCGAGTCCAATCTTTGATGTTCCAAGGTTCCAGATCCCAGGGGGTGAGATCGATCCCTTCCAGGCTGTTGGCCGCTGCCGCCGGGCTGGAGCGGTCGATCAAAGGAATCACCGCCACATCTTCTACTGTCAGGAAGTTGTTCATTTTCTTGATCTGCTCCTCCCGTTCTTTGGCATCGGTCATCGCCACCAGCTCGGCAAACATGGCGTCGTAGGTGGGGTTGCAATAGCGGGAGTCGTTGGACTTGGCCCAGTTGTTTTCTTTCTGGGCAATCTCCTCGCAAAGGTAACGGCGCAGGTAACTCGTCGGATCCGGGTTATCGTTGCCAGTGGTGTACATCTGTAGGTCAGCGTAGAAGTGGCCCAGGTTGTCGGGGTTGTTGGGTTCGCTGTCGAAGAAGATGCTGGCATCGATGCTCTTCAGCTCCAGGTCGATGCCGATCTTGCTGAAGTCTTGCTTGATGATCTCCTGAGTTTTCTGGCGCACCGGGTTAACAGAGGTTTGGAAAACCATGCGCATCTCTACACCACCTTTGTCCCGAATGCCGTTGTTGTTGCTATCTACCCAACCGGCTTCATCCAGCAGCGCTGCAGCTTTCTCCAGGTTGAATTCCCAGGGAGCGTTGGCCCGCAGGTTTTCGGGAGATAACACGTAGTCATTGGTGGGGGTACCGGCCACGCCGTAGATCTGATCGGCGATGGTTTGCCGATCCACAGCCAGGCTCAGGGCTTTGCGCACGTTCAAGTCCGTCAGGAACGGATGGGGCACATCCTTGTGGGAGCGTTGCCCGTCTTTCTCTACGTTGGGGTCGGAGAAATTGATAACGATCCGCTCCATGCTCGGGCCAGGCTTGGGAATGACCCGACCAATGCCTGTAGCCTCTAGCTGAGCGAGCACTGCAGCTTCTACCTGGGTGTTCCAGGCATAGTCGGCATCGCCGGTTTGCAGCACCGCCCGTGCCGCAGAGGTGGCATCTCCACCTCCCTTCAATTCCACGCGCTTGAAGAAGGGCTTGCCCTCTTCCCGAAAGTTCTTGTTGGCCACATAGACGATCACATCCCCTGGCCTCACCTCTTCGGTAATGTAGGGGCCAGTGCCAATGGGGGCCAGGTTGGCAGGGGCCTCGCGGGAGTTAGGGCCGTTGTAGTCTTTGAAGATATGTTTGGGAATGATCATGCCGTTGCTGCCGACAAAGGGCACAAACCAAGCCACCGTCGGCTTTTTGAAGGTGATTTTCACCGTGGTCGGATCCACAGCTTCCACCGAGGCAACATCGGCATAGTATTCGGAGGTAATCGCCCCCACTTCTGGGTTGGAAACGTACTCGTAGGTGAAGACCACATCTTCAGCGGTGAAGGGTTCTCCATCCGCCCAAGTGACCCCGCTCTTCAACTTCCAGGTGACAGAGGTCAGATCTTTGGCAACGCCGCCGTTTTCAATGCTGGGGATTTCTGCTGCCAAAAAAGGCACCATTTCACCACGGGCATCAAAGCTGGCCAGAGGCTCATAGACCAAGCGGCTGGCTTCAAAGTCTTTGGTTCCTGTGGAGAGGTGAGGGTTAAGCAGAGTTGGCGCTTGCCAGTACAGCAACCGCAGGGTGTCGTCGGCTTGGGCCTGGACGGGTATCCAATGCTGGTGAACCAGCAACCCTCCCACCACAAACAGGGGAATCAACCACAGCCGCAGCTTGACCAACCGCAGTCTCAGACGTTGGAAAGGATGAAAAGACATTTACACTTACCTCTTGTAAACAGACTCAGCTAGGGGACTGGCGCTATGGCCTCCAAGTCATCCCAGAGATTTTCAGCCTTTGACTGGCAAGAACCGGGTAAGGTTCCCCCCCGGCGGTCCGATTGAGGTCAACTTTGTTGGATGAGGGTTTGCCTCAATCAAGACCTCTTTTAGGTTTAGGTTTCAGCAAGGTAGCAGATGGACGGGATTTTTCTGTAATTCGTTACACAGTATTGCCAGATCCCGCTTGCAGAGCCCTAGAGGGTTGGATTGCTGGGAATGGGGTTCCCCCGTTTGGTGCAAATGGATACGCAAATGTCTGTAGAGATGAGCAAGAATGGTGGCAGGGTTTCGTCAACCCTTAGGTGCTGCTCCTCTTTAGGGTTGGACTTGAACTCGGTCGGGATTGAGCTTGAATTGGTTTGTGTCTAAATGGTTCTAAGGGATGCTGGATTTTTCTGGAAAAATTCGCCATATAAGGGGAAATCCTTTTCCTTTGCTGTAGCGGTGACAAGGATCCCAGGAGCATGGCGCGATTGTTAGAAGTATGGCGGCTGGAAACGCGGTTCTATACCCAGGATGGAGTGGTGAAGGCCGTCAACGGTTCCAGCTTTCACGTGGACGAGGGGGAAACTCTGGGCATTGTGGGGGAATCGGGATCCGGCAAAAGTGTCACCATGCTCTCGGTGATGCGGCTGATCCCAACACCGCCGGGCAAAATTGTGGGGGGCGAGGTGCTGTTTGCCGGCCAAGACCTGCTCAAGCTGAAAGAATCGGAAATGCGGCGCATCCGGGGCAACCAGATCGCCATGATCTTTCAAGACCCCATGACCTCCTTGAACCCTGTCTTGCGAGTGGGCCAACAAATTGCCGAGGCTCTGCAGTTGCACCTGGGCATGACTCCTGCCCAAGCACGGCAGCGGACTATTGAACTGTTACAAATGGTTGGGATCCCGGCAGCAGCCGAGCGGGTGGATCACTATCCCCACCAATTCTCCGGGGGGATGCGGCAGCGGGTGATGATTGCCATGGGCCTGTCCTGCCGCCCAAAGCTGTTGATTGCCGATGAGCCCACCACCGCCTTGGATGTGACGATCCAAGCCCAGATTGTGGAGTTGATCAAAGCCTTGCGCGAGGAGATCGGCATGGCGATTATCTGGATTACCCATGATTTGGCCTTTTTGGCGGGCCTGGCCGACCGGATCTTGGTTATGTACGCCGGCCAGATTGTGGAAGAAGCTCCGTTGCACCAGCTTTACAAAAATCCCCGTCATCCCTACACCATCGGCCTGCTGCAGAGCATCCCCCGCCTGGATGAGCGCCGCCGCGAAAAGCTGCAGCCCATTGAGGGCATGCCCCCGGATTTGGTCAACTATCCCAAGGGTTGTCCGTTTGCGGCCCGTTGTCGCTTCGTCATCGACCGCTGCTGGAGCGAAAATCCAGAGCTGGAGTCCGTTGGATCCCAGCATGCGGTGGCTTGCTGGGTAAAGCCGGAAGGAAAAGCCCATCTGCGGTCAGTGGTCGGTGTCGGCGGGGACGGTGAATCGCTGGAGAGGACGGCCCATGGTTGACCCCCCTTCTTTCCCGGCCAGCGCCTCTGTCGATGCTTGCCCACCTGAGACCGGCCAAGCCACCTTGGTGCGCGTCGAAAACCTAAAAGTGCATTTTCCCATTCGGCGGGGGCTAATCCTGCAACGACAGGTGGGATCCGTCAAGGCGGTGGATGGGGTGAGTTTTGCGGTGCGGCGGGGAGAAACCCTGGGGCTGGTGGGAGAATCGGGCTGTGGCAAGAGCACCCTTGGGCGAGCCATTTTGCAGTTATATCGGCCCACCGCCGGGAACGTGTATTTTGGGGGTGTCGATCTGACCCAGCTCAGCCCGGAAGAGCTGCGCCGCATGCGGCAACGCATGCAGATGGTGTTTCAGGATCCCTATGCCGCTCTGAATCCCCGCCAGACGGTGGGGGCAATTGTGGGGGAGCCCCTGACAGTCTTTAGGGTGGCCGGGGGCAAAGCGCAGCAGGAGCGGGTCAGGGAGCTGCTGGAGGTGGTCGGCCTCAATGCCAACTTTGTCAACCGCTATCCCCACGAGTTTTCGGGCGGGCAACGGCAGCGGATTGTCATTGCCCGTGCCTTGGCTTTGAAGCCGGATTTTATTGTCTGTGATGAGCCGATCTCGGCTTTGGACGTGTCGATTCAGGCCCAGGTGATTAACTTGCTGCAGTCTTTGCAAGAGCAGTTCGGCCTCACCTATCTGTTCATCGCCCATGACCTGAGCGTGGTGCGCCACATTTCCGACCGGGTGGCGGTGATGTACTTGGGCAAGGTGGTGGAGCTGGCGGATCGCGACGAGATTTACCAAAATCCTCTCCATCCCTATACCCAGGCACTGCTCTCGGCAGTTCCCATTCCCGACCCGGAAGTGGAAGCCAGGCGCAAGCGGATCATCCTCAAGGGCGATGTGCCTAGCCCGGTCAACCCGCCCAAAGGATGCAACTTCCACACCCGCTGCCCTTGGGTAACAGAGGCGTGCCGTCAAGATCCACCCCCGGCCTTTCGCGAGGTGAGCGCGGGGCATTTTGTGGCTTGTCACCGGGTGCCGTAGGCAGCCCTCAGGGGATCCCGGCCACGCCGGTTTGGCGGGCAGCCTGGATCACTGCCGCGGCCACCTGGGGAACCACCCGCCCGTCGAAGACCGAGGGGATGATCCAGTGGCGATCCAACTCTTCGGCAGGGATCAAGGCAGCAATGGCTTGAGCGGCAGCCACACACATCTCGGTGTTGATCTGCTTGGCGCGGCAGTCGAGGGCGCCGCGAAACACGCCCGGAAAGGCCAGCACGTTGTTGATTTGGTTGGGGTAGTCGCTGCGGCCCGTGGCCATCACTGCCACCCGATTGCCCACCAGCTCCGGCTGGATCTCGGGCACCGGGTTGGCCAGGGCAAAGACGATGGGATCCGGTGCCATTTTTTCTACCATCTCCACTGTCAGGGCATTGGCCACGCTCACCCCAATAAACACATCCGCTCCCACCAAGGCTTCCGCCAGGGATCCCTTCTCCTCGACGGCAATGGCCGCCTTCTCGGGGGTGAGATCGGAACGGGAGCGGCTGAGGATCCCTTGGCGGTCGCAGACCAGGATGTGGGCTGCCCCGGCCCGCCGCAGCAGTTGCGTCACGGCAATGCCGGCTGCCCCGGCCCCGTTGAGGACAATGCGCACCTCGTCTAGGCTCTTTTTCACCACTTTCAGGGCATTCAGCAGCGCCGCCAGCACCACAATGGCGGTGCCGTGCTGATCGTCGTGAAACACCGGCAGGTTGAGGCGAGCTTTGAGCTGCGATTCGATGGCAAAGCAGCGAGGGGCGCTGATGTCTTCCAGGTTAAAGCCGCCAAATCCCGGCGCCAGGCGCACCACCGTCTCTACAATTTCCCCCACCTCCTGAGTGGCCAGGCACAGAGGAAAGGCATCGATATCGGCAAAGCGCTTGAACAGCGCCGCCTTCCCCTCCATCACCGGCAAAGCTGCCTCCGGGCCGACATTCCCCAAGCCCAGCACCGCACTGCCATCGGTTACAATGCCTACACTGTTGCCCTTGATGGTGTACTCATAGACCGCGGCGGGGTTGGCAGCAATTTCTAGGGAAACCCGCCCCACCCCCGGCGTGTAGGCCATGGCCAGATCGGCGGCGCTCTCCAGGGGGCTTTTGGCCACCACCTGCAGCTTTCCCCCGCGGTGCAGCTCAAAGGTGCGGTCCACCGCCCGCTCCACCTTCACATTGGCCAAGGAGGCAACGGCGGCGTAAATTTGCTGAGCATGCTCGCTGCTGACGGCATCCACCGCGATCTCCCGTACCGTCTCCGCAGGGGATTGGTGGATGAGATCGATCTGGCTGAGGCTGCCTCCCACTTCCGCAATGGCCTGGGTGACGCGGGCTAGGGCTCCCGGCTGGTTGAGCAGGCGAATGCGCAGGGCAATGCTATAGCTAGAGCTGGGGGTAAGTTTTGTCATAGCTCCCTATGGTAGACGAAAAATCCGCTTCCGACTTGCACACCCTGGCCAACTGGCTGGAGGGCTACTACAGCAACCGCACCCAGGCGATGGCAGAGCCGGTGTGGTTTGTGCCGGTCAGCCTTTGGTACGTGCGCCTTCCCCACCTGTTCTCGGAGGGGATCGGCTTTTTTACCGAGCAATTTAACCAGCACACGCCGGGCCAGTTTTATCGCAGCCGGGTGCTCCAGGTATTGGGGGATCCCTTGCGGATCGAGAACTACAAATTGCGGGATCAAGCAGCTTGGGCAGGTGCCTCTCAGGATCCGCAGCGCTTGGCGCAGCTCTCCTTGGCCGACCTGGAGCATTTGCCCGGTTGTCGCATTTTGGTGGAAAAGCGCCCAGACTGCTACCACGGCGAAATGCTGCCAGGCGGAGAATGTCGTCTGAACCCCGGGGATAGCACCTATATCCACATCGAGTTCGACCTCACCCCCAGCGAATTCATCACCTGGGATCGGGGCTTTGACGCCGCCACTGGCCAACAAACCTGGGGATCCCGCGCCGGACCCTACCGCTACCAAAAAGGGATCCCACCGGCCTCTTCCCCTCGCCCTTGGGGAGAGAGGGACAGGGGGTGAGGGCCAGAAAACAGTCAGGGGAACAAAAAAGGCAACAGATCTCGAAATCCTTTGCGCAGCCTGAGCAAAAAGATCAGCCGTTCCACCTCGGGGGAGACGGATCCGGTTTTGGGCCGAGCTGCCAAGGCTTCCTGGAGTTCTAGAGCTTCGTCGGCGGTGAGGGGCTGATTATCGACCGGAGAGCGAGCCCGCAAATCTGGCTGCGCCCGCAGCACCTCTTCCGGGATCTCATCGGCAGGGGGCAGTGCCCAAGCTTCCGGCCAAAGCAGCAGCAGACCCGCGCAGCAGCCCAGTCCTGCACTCCAGAGCCGTTGGCCCATCCGACCGGTTCTCCTAGCGTTGTCCACTGAACTCCACCCCTTGAAGGGATCCCTCCCAACCTTTCCCAACCCCTCGACCTGTTGCTGGGGGAAAGGGGGGGATCCCTTTAGCTGGCCATGGCTTCCGAGCGCTCTTGGATCACCCGATCCACGATGCCGTAAGCCTGAGCTTCCGTGGCCGAGAGGTAAAAGTCTCGCTCCACATCCCGCTCGATTTTCTCCAGCGGTTGGCCGGTGGTTTGCGCCAAGATCTCGTTCATGCGTCGTTTGACCCGCAGCGTTTCGCGGGCGCGAATTTCAATGTCGCTGGCTTGGCCTTGGATCGTGCCCAGGGAAGGTTGGTGAAGCATGATACGGGAGTGGGGCAGGGCAAACCGTTTTCCCTTAGTGCCGGCAGCCAACAAAAAGGCTCCCATTGAAGCTGCTTGGCCCACGCAAACCGTAACGATATCTGGCTTGATGTGGTTCATGGTGTCGTAGATGGCCATGCCCGCCGTCACAGAGCCACCGGGAGAATTGATGTACATCACAATGTCCTTTTGCGGATCCTGCGAGTTGAGGTAGAGCATCACCCCCACGATGGTATTGGCCAAGCTATCGTCAATGGGCTCGCCGATAAACAAAATCCGCTCTTGGTACAGGCGATCGTCAAGGCTAATCCACTGGCTATAGGGCTCGCCGGGCAAACGGTAGGGAACCCGAGGCACTCCAATCGGCATAAGTTTCTCCTGGCAGAGTATGAAACACAGAACGACGCGCTTGTAAGATATCTTCCGCGCTCAAATCCAGCTGGGGCAAAACCGAGGAAACAATGCGTCCAGATCCAGTTTTGACCTCGCCTTCGTATTCTCCGCCAACCCAGCGCACCGCGGAAACGGACTGCTTGGCTGGATCCACAATCCAGTATTCCGGGATCCCACGGGCAGCGTAATCTTTGCGCTTGTCTTGATAATCGTGTTTTTCATTGTCTACTCCGGGGGAAACGACTTCCACCACCAACAGCGGCAGGGGCATGTGCAGGCAAGGATTCCGCAACCGTTTCCCAGCAAGCTCACATAGCGGGATGCAAAGCCATCACCTCTGGATTGCGCAACCGAGCCTTGGCTGCGGGCACTTCGACCTCAACTTGGCCCAAGCTCAGGCGTTGGATGGGCAAAAACTTGGGCAATTCCGCAACCAGAAACAGCTCAATGAGGGTGTTCATACGCTCCTCGGCTTCCCGAATGGACCCGTCTTCAGGTTCAACCCGTCCTTCATAAAGCCCGTCCGTGAGGCGTAGGTACTCCCCCACCGTCAAAGGCTGTACGGGAACTTGAACCATCGACGGATCCCTCTGCTTCAGTTTTTGGCTGCTGCCAACTTCGGCACGCCTTTGGAACTGGTCAGCACCTGATCGATGAGGCCGTAGGCTTTGGCTTCCTCTGGTGTCATGAAAAATAGCCGCTCCGTGTCCTTCTTGATGCGCTCCATAGGCTGGCCCGTGCTGCGGGACAGTTGCTCCAGCATCATGTTGCGCAAAGTCAGAATCTCGCGGGTGCGAATTTCGATGTCGCTGGCCTGTCCACGGGTGCCCCCATAGGGCTGGTGGAGCACGATCGTGGCATTGGGCAGACTGGCCCGAAATCCTTTGGCTCCTGCTGCCAATAACATGGCCGCCATCCCAATGGCATTGCCGATGCAGATAGTATGCACAGGCGGCTTGATGTAGTTCATGGTGTCCAGAATGGCAAAGGCCGCTGTGTCGTAGTTATAGGTGCCCGTCGAGTTGATGTACATCTTGATCGGCTTTTCCCGATCCTCGTACTGCAGATACAGCAGTTGCTCGATGATCAGCTTGGTGACGTTGGCATTCGACTCCTCTGCAAGGGGCAAGCCCAGGTAGACAATGCGCTCCTGCAGCAGCAGCGAAGCCAAATCTGGGGGTGGGGTACGAACCGGAGCGCCGCCATAGTAGTAGTAGGTCGATTGCACCATGCCAGAGATCTCCTACGCCTGGGTCTGTTCAACTGAAAAACAACACTTGAGGACCACAAGGGATCCGCAGCATCCCAACGGATCCCTTGCAGTCTGAGGACCTCTCAAAGCCAGCTTTACTCCGCCCCTTGAGGCAAGAGAACCCGCTCCGGCTCCGTGACCAGCACCTTGGGCTTGCGCTCCTCATCCACATCGATGAGCACCTCCGATCCCTCCCGGACATGCCCAGTCAGGATCTCTTCCGCCAGGATGTCTTCCAGCAGGCGTTGGATGGCGCGGCGCAGCGGGCGTGCCCCGTAGCTGGGGTTATACCCCTCCTCCACCACCAAGTCTTTGAAGCGGTCGCTGACCGTAAGGCGGATTTTCTTCTCCGTCATGCGGTCAAACACTTCCTTGAGCAGGATGTCGGCAATCTGCTTCACCTCATCCTTGGTCAGTTGCCGGAAGACGATGATCTCGTCCACGCGGTTGAGGAACTCCGGACGGAAGTACTGCTTCAGCTCCTCATTCACCAGGTTGCGGATGCGGTTGTAGTTGGCATCCTCGTCGTTGGTGTTGAACTCAAAGCCGAGGCTGCCACCACCCTTCTCGATCACCTTCGAGCCGATGTTAGAGGTCATCACGATCAGGGTGTTCTTGAAGTCCACCGTGCGGCCTTTGGCATCGGTCAGGCGGCCATCCTCCAGGATTTGCAGCAATAGGTTAAACACATCCGGGTGCGCCTTCTCGATCTCATCGAAAAGCACCACCGTGTAGGGGCGACGCCGCACCGCTTCTGTGAGCTGACCCCCCTCGTTGTAGCCCACATAGCCCGGCGGGGATCCAATCAGCTTGCTGACCGTGTGCCGCTCCATGTATTCCGACATGTCGAGGCGGATCATGGCCGACTCGGAGCCGAAGAAGTAAGCTGCCAAAGCCTTGGTCAGCTCGGTTTTGCCCACCCCTGTTGGGCCGGAGAAGATGAAGCTGGCGATGGGGCGGTTGGGATTTTTCAGCCCCACCCGAGCGCGGCGGATGGCCCGGGAGATGGCCCGCACCGCTTCGTCTTGGCCGATGATGCGCTGGTGCAGGGTTTCTTCCATGTTCAGCAGCTTCACTGACTCGCTCTCGGTCAGCTTGGCCACCGGCACCCCCGTCCAGGCGCTGACCACTTGGGCCACGTCCTCTTCGGTTACTTCGGGCATCTCGCTGCGGCTGCTTTCTTCCGCCTTCTTAGCAGCGGCAATGGCGCGGATCTGCTGCTTGATCTCCATCTCCCGATCCCGCAGCTCACCAGCCTTGTCGAAGTTCTGGGCCCGCACCGCAGCGTCTTTCTCCTTGAGCACTCGCCGCAACTCTTGATCCAGCTCCCGGGCCGCCGGGGGCAGTTGAGAGTTGATCAGGCGCACCCGCGAAGCAGCCTCGTCGATCAAATCGATGGCCTTATCTGGCAAGAAGCGGTCGGAGATGTACTGGTCGGCCAGCTTGGCGGCTGCATCCAAGGCGGCATCGGAGATCTTCAGCTTGTGGTGCTGCTCGTAGCGCTCCCGCAGGCCAAACAGGATCTCGATGGTCTCGGAGACTGTCGGCTCGCCTACCATAATGGGCTGGAAGCGACGCTCCAGGGCGGCATCCCGTTCGATGTGCTTGCGGTACTCATCCAGGGTGGTGGCGCCGATGCACTGCAGCTCGCCGCGGGCCAAAGCAGGCTTGAGGATGTTGGCGGCATCAATCGCCCCTTCCGCAGCCCCGGCCCCGATCAGGGTATGTACCTCGTCGATGACCAGGATGATGTTGCCGGCATTGCGGATCTCATCCATGATTTTCTTGAGGCGCTCTTCAAACTCGCCGCGGTACTTGGTGCCGGCCACCAGCAAGCCAATATCCAGGCTGATCACCCGCTTGTCGGCCAAAATATCCGGCACATCCCCCTGCACAATGCGCTGGGCCAAGCCTTCGGCAATGGCAGTTTTGCCCACCCCTGGCTCGCCAATGAGGACGGGGTTGTTCTTGGTGCGGCGGCCCAGGATCTGGATCACCCGCTCGATCTCCCGCGTCCGACCGACCACCGGATCCAGCTTGCCCTCCTGGGCCAGTTGGGTGAGGTTGGAGCCGAATTCGTCCAGGGTGGGCGTTTTGGTGCGGCTGGAGGATCCCCCCCCTGCCGTCACTTCGGCAGTCTCGCCCAACATGCGGATCACCTGGGTGCGCACCTTGGACAGATCCACCCCCAGGTTTTCCAAGACGCGGGCCGCTACTCCCTCCCCTTCTCGGATCAGGCCCAGGAGCAGGTGCTCAGTGCCAATGTAGTTGTGGCCGAGCTGGCGGGCCTCTTCTAGGGAGAGTTCCAGCACTCGCTTGGCGCGGGGAGTGAAAGGGATCTCGACGGCCACAAAACCGGATCCCCGACCGATAATTTTCTCGACTTCAATGCGGGCGTCCTTCAAGTTCACTCCCATGGACTTGAGAACTTTGGCGGCGACCCCAGTGCCCTCGCCGATTAACCCCAACAAAATTTGCTCGGTGCCAACGAAATTGTGACCTAACCGTCTGGCTTCTTCTTGGGCCAGCATGATCACCTTGATGGCTTTTTCTGTAAAGCGTTCAAACATGATCCTCGGGCTCCCTACGCCTGCATCAAGGCGGACTTGATAGGGGTAATCCTAGCACAAGTTCTGGCGAAACCAAGGGACGGTAAATACCCCAGACGGAAGCTGTCTGGGGCCAAAACGCGCCTGGAGAGATTTGAACTCCCGACACCGTGGTCCGTAGCCACGTGCTCTAGTCCACTGAGCTACAGGCGCAAAAGGGGCGGGCCAACCACGGTTGACTGTCTGCCCATACTATCTGTCCATAGTTACTCAGATACTATCCAGTACTATCCAGAGACAGAGATGGACATCTATCAATGTGGCTTAGGCATTTTAGCACAAGAGCGTTCTTTGGAAAGTCCAGCGGGGGTGTAGATATCCGCCAGCGTTAACATTGCCCTTGCCAAGGTTGCCGGACTTCTCCCCCCACTTCGAGGCCGGCTTGGGAGCTGGTGGCCTTGATCACCGGCGTCCAGACTTGGCCGTTGCGCTGCCAAAGCTGTAGGTGCAGATGCCCTGCCAGGGTATCCCGACAGTTGCGCTGCATCCCTTCTGGGCCAGGGGCGAATACAGTTTGGCCAGGCCGCCGCGTGTGCCCTTCCAGCCGAATACACCAGAGGGCGCTCTCTCCCCGGATTCGCCAGGATCCCCAGGGATCCACTTGCCAAGTCAGATGAGCTTGCCCAGGCCGCCATTCCAAAAAGGGCTGGGATCCCCATCCATGCAAGCTGATCAGGGCCACTTCTTCGGGGCGGGTGAGCACCTGCCGCTCAGCTCCGGCACAGGTGAGGCTGAGACCGGGATGCTGGGGAAAGGCGTTGCACTGGATCCAAAACCAGCGGCGCGGAAAGTTTTGGCCCCAATTTTTTTCGGCGTAGGCGGGAGCCTGCTGAAATGCATAGCGCCTGCCTCTCCACTCCACCCAGCCGGTGGCCAAGCCATGGCTCATGAGGATCTGCCAGCCCGGCTCAAAGATGGGCAGATAAGACCAGGCTCCCATGGTGGCTCGGGGTGGGATCCCATAGGCAAAACGAGGCTGAATGCGGTAGAGCCAGCGAATAGGCTCAGAGCCCAAGGGATCCGGCAAAATCCCCTGATTGAGGTGGGCGGTGTATTGGTAGCCACTGGCGGTGCGCTGGAAGAAGGTGAAGGGATCCTGAAGGCCGCGACAGCCAGGGTCTGGGATCCCTGAGTGCCCCAAGGCCAGATGGGTTGAGCTGGCCCAAAAGCGGCGGGGATTGGGGAAGGTGCGCCAATGCAGCTCCTCCTCCGGCCCCAACACCTGAGCCATGCCCCCGCGCTTGGGATCGATGGCGTACATGAAGGCAAAGCTAATGGGCGGATCCCCGGGCAAGGTGACGCGGCTGTACCAGCCCTCAAAAAACCGCTCTGTGCAGCCATCCCAGTGATAGCCGGCATGGGGCAGGGATCCCCAATCTGTTGAGTTGTTTTGCCCAGAGCAAGCCGCCGTTGGAGGAAACGCCATTGAGACCTAAGCCATCGCAACAATGATAAACGGAAGTCTATGCTTACCAAAATAATAATTGTATTGTTTCTATATTTATTTGCCCTTAGGATATCAACCAAGCTGAGATTTAAGGATTTCTTGAGATTTCACGAAGGAAATCCGTGGGTCAGGCGACTTGAACCGGAAAGCTTCCATCTTGCCTTCACATATCCTTTCGATGAGGTGAGCATGACGTCACGTCGTAACTTTTTGCTGTCTGCGGGTGCGGCCACCGTGGGTGGACTCGTGAGTGGCAGCTTAGCACGGGCCAGCACAGGCTACTGGGTTGCCCAGGCCAGCGGCCCAGAAACCCCCAATCTCAGGTTAGGCTTTATACCGATTGTGGAGTCTGCCCCCCTGATCATCGCCAAGGAAAAGGGCTTTTTCGACAAGCACGGCATGACCGGTGTAGAGGTGTTAAAGCAGGCCAGTTGGCCGGCAGCCCGTGACAACGTGGTCATCGGCTCAGCGGGTGGGGGAATCGACGGTGGCCAGTGGCAGATGCCGATGCCTCACATGATCCACATTGGCGCCATCACCAACAATCAGCCGGTGCGCATGGCAGTTCTGTGTCAGTTGATCACCCAGGGGAACGGGATTGCCATTGCCGGAATGCATGCTGGCAAGGGTTTGGGGCTGGATATCTCGGGAGCCGCGGATTACATCAAAAACTTCAGCGCCAGCAACAAACGCAAATTCAAGGCCGCTCATACCTTCCCCAACGTCAATCAAGATTTTTGGATCCGTTACTGGTTTGCTGCTGGGGGGGTAGATCCGGATCAAGACATCGACCTGTTGGCGGTTCCCTCTGCCGAAACGGTGCAGGGAATGCGCAATGGCACCATGGATGCTTTTAGCACCGGGGATCCCTGGCCCTACCGGATTGTGGCCGATGGGATCGGGTTTATGGCGGCTCTTACTCAACAGATTTGGCCCTTTCACCCCGAAGAATACTTGGCCATTCGCGCCGACTGGGTGGAGCAAAACCCCAGAGCCACGCAAGCGGTTTTGATGGCGGTGATGGAAGCGCAGCAATGGTGCGACGATCCGGCCAACCGAGAAGAACTGACACGCATTCTCTCAGGGCGTGCCTACCTGAATGTGCCGGTTGAAGTTCTCACCCCTCCCTTTCAAGGCAACTACGAATTGGGAGACGGCAAGCCAGCTGTTCAAGATTTCAATGCCGGGCCCTTGTACTGGGAAGATGGCCGAGGCAGCGTCTCTTACCCCTATAAGAGCCATGACCTTTGGTTCCTGACGGAATCCTTGCGTTGGGGCTTCCACGCTCGCTTCCTTCCCGATCTGGATACTGCCCGTCGTCTGGTGGATGAAGTGAACCGTGAAGATCTCTGGCGTGAGGCCGCCCAGGCACTGGGGGTGAAGAACATCCCCAACAACACCTCGCGGGGAACAGAGCGTTTCTTTGACGGTGTGGTGTTTGACCCACAGGATCCGCAGGCTTACCTGAACAGCCTGAAAATCAAAAGGGTCTAGCTGAATAGCTTGATTGGGCCAAGTTCCTCACCTTCTTTCGCAGGAAGTCCATGGCTTACCGTTTCCTTGTTCGAATCTCTCGCGCGACAGGGATCCTGCCTACCTGTGGGATCCCACGAGGTCGAAAAAAGCTGTGCCGAGCTTTCTGCCCAAACGATGGAAAGTTGATGGATGCTATGAGCCTCGCACTTTTTGAATAACTTTGAATGCTATGTTGAGGATCGGCTATGTTGGCTCTACTTCACGTTCCGCGCGAACTCTTCAGGGATCCTCCTTTTGAGAGGCCGGCCCAGCCCCGCTGGGACAAGCTCATCCTTTCAATAGCCGTAGGAATCCTGAGTTTTCTGATTGTCGTGAGAGTTTTGTTGAGTTTGCAATCCCTGTGTTTGCCCATCCAACGAAAAGGCAAGGCCGATCCAAGCTCATGCTCTGTCTCCAACACGGTGTAGAACCCCTCGATCGGGGCGTTCCAAAAGCGCAACACCAGAGAACCTTGTAAAACCCTATCCTCTCCAGGAGCTATGACGACAACACTTTCTTCTCCGGCAAAATCTGCAACGGCGAAGTTCGATTTGGCGAAGTACCGAGATCAGATTCTCCCCCCTGTGGTGGGCATTGTTGGATTTCTGCTCATCTGGCAGATCTTGGCCAGTGCCAACCTAATTCGGCTGCCGGGGCCTTGGGATGTGTGGATGGACGAGCGCAGCCGATATCTGATCCTGCATCCTTTGTATCGCAACAGCGACCTCGACCAAGGGCTGCTGCGCCAAACCTTGGCCAGCCTACAAAGGGTGGCCATCGGCTATTGCAGTGCCGCTTTGGTGGGCATCACGTTGGGCATTTTGGTGGGAAGCAGTGTGTGGATCAACCGAGCTTTGGATCCCATTTTCCAATTTTTGCGCATGGTAGCTCCCTTGGCTTGGGTGCCCATATCTTTGGCTGCTTTGCAACGCAATGAGCCGGCTGCCCTGTTCGTTATTTTTATTACCTCAATTTGGCCCATTCTCATCAACACGGCTGTAGGGGTGAGACAGATCCCGGAAGACTACATCAACGTCTCCAAAGTGCTCAAGCTCTCCAAAGTGGACTTCTTTTTTAAGGTGTTGCTGCCCTCAGCCCTGCCCTACATGTTCACAGGTCTGCGCATCGGCATCGGCCTGTCTTGGCTGGCCATTATTGCCGCAGAGATTGTGATGTCGGGTGTGCCGGGGATCGGCTTTTTCATCTGGGATGCCTACCAGCAGAACTACGTTACGGAGATCATCGTTGCCGTCATCTACATCGGAGCGGTGGGATTGCTTTTGGATCGCCTGATGTCTGTTTTGCAAAACAAGATAGCCAACCAATGATGTGTTGGATGTGTTGTCAGTATGTGGTTGGTTTGAGGCTAGACGGGTGATAGGTTGGGAGGTTTTCTGTGTCTGTATTGGTCAGTGTGGAGCAGGTGGAAAAATCTTTTGCTCTGCCCGGAGGGCAGGAATACCTTGCTCTGAAAGGGATCGATCTGCAAATCCATCGAGGGGAGTTTGTCTCCTTAATCGGCCACTCCGGCTGTGGCAAATCCACCCTATTGAACATGGTGGCGGGGCTGTCTTTGCCTACGGGGGGGATCGTGGCTTTGGATGGGCATACCATCACCGCTCCCGGCCCCGATCGCATGGTGGTGTTTCAGCATTACTCGCTTTTGCCTTGGCTAACGGTTCGGCAAAACATTGCGCTGGCGGTGAATGCCGTTCTTAAAAAGCATTCTCCAGCCGAGCGTCAGCAGATCGTGGAAGAGCACATCGATCTGGTGGGTTTGCGCCACGCAGCAGATAAGCTCCCAGCCCAATTGTCCGGGGGTATGAAGCAGCGGGTGGCCATTGCCCGTGCCCTGGCTTTGCGGCCCAAAGTGTTGTTGTTGGATGAGCCATTTGGCGCTTTGGATGCGCTCACGCGCGGGAACTTGCAAGAGCAGTTAATGCGCATCTGTGAAGAACATCAGATGACCACTCTCATGGTCACCCACGATGTGGACGAAGCGGTTCTTCTGTCAGATCGTGTGGTCATGCTCACCAATGGGCCGGGATCCCGAATTGGGAACATTTTGACCATTGACATTCCTCGGCCCCGCCGTCGGCTGGATGTGGTCAACCATCCCAGCTACTACAGCTACCGCAGCGAGATCATCTACTTTTTGAACCAACAAAAACGCATCAAGCAATGGCGTGCTCGCCGAAGCACTGTGGTGGCCAGGCATGGCTTGGAAAAGATCAACTTGGAGATCGGCTTTGTGCCCCTCACTGCCTGCGCTCCGTTGGCTGTAGCTAAAGAAAAAGGGTTTTTTGCCAAACACGGCTTGGAAGAAGTGAATTTGGTGCGGGAAACCAGTTGGCGAGGGATCCAAGACGGCATTCAGGGAGGTTATCTGGATGCGGCCCAAATGCCCGCCGGTATGCCGGTGTGGATGTCCTTGGGTGGAGGGGATAACCCGCCTCAGCCGGTGGTTACGGCCCTCACCTTGACCCGCAACGGCAATGCTATCACCTTGCACAAGCGGTTCTATGAGCAAGGGATCCACACCCTCAGCCAGTTGAAGGCTTACATTCTGGATAGTCCCAGCCGTCGGCTTACCTTTGGGGTGGTGCATCCCAGCTCTATGCACAATTTGCTGTTGCGCTATTGGCTGGCAGCCGGCGGGATCCACCCGGATCACGATGTGGTGCTGAAAACGCTGCCCCCGGCTCAGATGGTGGCCAACCTAACAGCCGGCAACATCGATGGCTACTGTGTGGGAGAGCCCTGGAATTTGCGGGCAGCCTTAGAGGGCAGTGGCTTTACGGTGGCTACAGATCTGGAGATTTGGCTGGGCCATCCCGGCAAAGTGTTGGGGGTGCGAGAAGATTGGGCCAGAGCCTACCCCAACACCCACATTGCCTTGGTGAAAGCGCTGTTGGAAGCCTGCCGCTACTGTGAAGACCCGGCCCATCACGACGAGATTCGCGAGCTGCTCAGCCGCCGCGCCTACCTGAGCACCGACCCCTCCTACATTCATCTGGGGGATCCCCAGCGTCTGATCTGTGACTTGGACAGGCCGATGCGGGAATATGCCCACCACCGCTTCTTTCTGGGAGCCGGCAACCGTCCCAGCCGCACCGAGCATCTGTGGATGATGACCCAAATGGCCCGCTGGGGGGATCTGCCCTTCCCCCGCAACTGGGTGGAGATCGTGGAGCGGGTATGTCAGGTGGGGGTATTCAGTACGGCAGCCCGCGAGCTGGGACTGGATGTCTCCTACCAAAGGCAGCCCATTCAGTTGTTCGATGGGATCCCCTTTAATGGTGAGGATCCCCTGGCCTACCTCAACAGTTTGGCGATTAAGCACGATATTTATGTAGCCGAGGTTGCCTTAGATCGTCGTCCTGTGTTGCTCTAGATACCCACTTGGGCGCCCTTGCAAAAGCACATTCCCCGTTGTGAGAAAATCATGAGTTGGAGCACCCTACGATGACTGCCCTCTTGACAACCTCTACCCCAGCGAACGTAGCCGCAGAACCCTACCTAAGCCTTGAGAATGTCAGCAAGACCTACTCAACTCCCAAGGGGGATTATCCCGTCTTGCGAGATATCAACCTCAGTGTGAACGAGGGAGAGTTTGTCTGCTTGGTTGGGCATTCCGGCTGTGGCAAAACCACCCTGCTGAATATGGTTTCCGGATTTGCCCAGCCCACCAGTGGCTCGGTGAAGCTGAAAGGGCAGCCGATTACAGCTCCTGGCCCGGAGCGCATGGTAGTGTTTCAAGGGTATGCCCTGTTGCCTTGGCTCACGGTTTATGAAAATGTTTATTTGGCCGTTCGGTCGGTATTTCCCCAAAAGAGCCAGTCGGAAAAGCATCGAATTGTGGAAGAACATTTGGATTTGGTGGGGCTGGGGGAAGCCGCTCAGAAATATCCCTCGCAAATTTCGGGAGGGATGAAACAGCGGGTAGCCATTGCTCGTGCGTTGGCCATCCGTCCAGAAGTGCTGATTTTGGATGAACCCTTCGGGGCCTTGGATGCCATCACCAAAGAGGAGCTTCAAGAGGAGCTGTTGCGCATTTGGGATGAACATCGCTGCACGGTTTTGATGATTACCCACGACATTGATGAGGCGCTGTTTTTGGCCGACCGCCTGGTGCTGATGACCAATGGCCCTGCAGCCACCATCGGGCAGATCGTGACCATCCCCTTCCCGCGCCCTCGGGATCGCGAGCGGATTCTTGAAGATCCGCAGTACTACCGCCTGCGCAACTTGGTTCTCAGCTATCTCTACGGCCATGAAGCCAACCCAGAGGCGGCTTGCCGGTAAATCCAACCTGGAGCAGTTGACGGAGCGAGAGGGCGACAAGGCAACCCAAAACCCAAAAACCACACACCTTGGCCATCAGGTGCAGCCCCTGGTCAGGCGATCCGCAAACCTCTCTTGGAACTCGCACACAACGCCGTGCAACCGCTCGTCCAAAACGGCCAGCGTCTGGGATGCGATATATGCTGACCCGCCCCTCCAATTCTGAACCTGCAGCTCTAGTGAATGAGGCGGCGCACCGCCCGCAGCAGCTCCGCGGGGGGAGGAGAGTTGGGATCCCAGCGAATTTCCAACTCAGGTGAGTCTTTGAGCACTTGAGGAGGGCCGGGTGAGGTGTGCAGGATGGCCACACAGCGCAAATTGCCCCGGTCTCGACAAAACTCGTGCCAGAGAGGGATAGCCTCGGGATCCCGGCTGACCACCAGGTAGTGGGAGCAGGCTTCCAGGATCGGCTGCTTTTGCGGATCCACCTTGCCGCCCACATCCACAATCACCAAACTCTTTTGCCGGCGCAAAGCCAGAATGGCCTGGGCATGGAAGCTGAAAAATTCGGGGGTAAAAGAGCCCCGGTACTGGTGCTTGAGGATCTTCGCCTCTTCTGGTGGCAAGTCTAAAGTCCAATTGCCTTCCCCATCCCAATGGGCCCGTTGCAGATAAATATCGGGATGCTCCGGCAGCAGAGCTTCGAAGAGGGCGCGGGCAAGACGGCTTTTGCCACTGTCGGGGGGGCCCACCACCATCACTGCCGCTGCCAATTCTGTTCGCGTCAGCGGGCCGTAGGCCTTGCCCGGCCTTCCCTGCACCCAGGGGATGACCTGGCCCACCCGCACTTCGGGGGTATGGCTGGAGACCACCACCGCGCCCAAGCGTGGGTCATAACAGGCCACCCAACGGGTGAAGTGGCACTCATGCACCAGCCAGCCATACAGCCAAATGGGGGCCCGCCCCGTCAGAACCACCCCCAACTGGGCATTGATCCCGGCAGGCAGCTGAAGCTGAGCCAAATCCTCTGGAAAAACCAGGCGATCCGGTCGGGTCAGCTCAATTTCGATGACCTGAAAAGACAGTTCCGAAGAATGGGATCTTCGAGGGTCCAAGGACTCCGTCCCGCTGGCGCGAGCGGCCAGACAGCCGGAAAGCAAATGCAGTGCCACAGCAGCCATGGGCAGATTTGACGAGACAGGTTGACTTCAGTATGGAAAAGATTGGAAGTGGGGGATTCCAAATCGTGGCAGAGTGGTCAGGCTCTCGTTTGCGCCTTACTTCAAAAAAATCCCTGGCCTGGAGTGCCATCAACTGGTTGACCTAAGAACCGAGGGAACTGTCGGATGAGCGGATTTGAGCTGCCTTTGACGGTAGAGGTGTTGCGCTGGCTGGCCGGCGGGCAGTTGGCGGAGCGCCTGGAGCGGGCCATGCGCCTGTGGGTACTGCTCCACTGCCTCTATGGCGAAAACCGCTGGCCAGACCTGCCGGAAACCTTTGGCTACACCCACATCCGGGATCGCTTGCTCTCACCACGGCACCCCAAGCAGGATCTGGCACAAGGGATCCCTTCACCCTGTCCTGATGTTGACTGCATTTGCTGGAAACCCTTGAGGTTTTGGCTGAAGGATCCCAACCTATTGGCCGCCTTAAAAGCAGAAGTTCCCGATCTGGAAACGCTGCTAGCTGCCCGACCCTTTCACAAGACCCATCGCACACTGCGCAAAGAGCTGGATTACCTGGCCGCCCGGGGTTGGCTGCAACAAATTCAGGCCAACTCTAGGCGGAGAGATAATTTTCGCTGCCGTGCGCCGGGGGATCGTCCCCAACTGCCCGTATCTTCATCGGCTTTGACCTTATCGGGCCATCAACTGGAACAGATCTATCACATCCTCAGCGATGTGGCCTTTGTACATCCAGATGTGCAGGTTTTGCTGGATGAAATCTGGGCCAACCAAAGGACTCCGTCCCGCTGGCGCGAAAGGACTCCGTCCCGCTGGCGCGATCAGCACTCGCAGCGGCGGCTTTTTGTCTGGTTTGAGTACATCCTCTCGGACGAACAGCAAGAACGGGTGGACGAATATCAAAACCAGCTGGAAGCCTTTTGGGCCAACCCAGAAGCAGGGGTGATCGGTTTTGACTACGCCACCCGCCAACATGGGATCCGGCGTATTCTCACCTATCCGGTCTGCCTGTTTTATGCCCGCCGCGCCAAGTATCTGGCAGCCTTTGGCCAGCTCCCCACCCCCGAGGGATCCCTGGGCTGGCACAATTTTCGGCTGGATCGGATCCAGTCTGAGCGCCTGGCGGTGATTCCCTGGGACGCTCCTTCCATTCCGCCAGAGCTGGCAACCCGCAAACGGCAGAGGAAGCTGCCCAGCCCAGAGGAAGTCCAAGCAGCATGGGAAGAAGCCTGGGGATCCGATTTTTACCTGCCCAAGGCATTGTTGATCCTTCGATTTTCCCCGGAGTTTGCCCGTCGCTATGTGGAAAGCACAGTGCGACATCCCACCTTCCAGCCCATTGCCTACGAGCGGATCCCGGCTTTGGTGCAGCAGGCAGTGGCGGATGTGCGGGAACGCCAACAGATTTTGAACATTCTCCGGCAAAGGCCAACCAGCGACCGGTACTTCCGCGCCTGGGTGCGGGTGGGAGATACCAATTTCACCATGCGTTTGCGCGACTGGCGGCCCAACGGCGAGGTGATCGCGCCACTGGCCTACCGGGAACAGATGGCTCGGGAAGCCCAGGCAGAGCTGCAGTTTTATCGCCCCGACCTGAAGCTTTCTTGACCTTCCTGCCCATGACCACCCTCTACCTAACCGAGCCGGGGACTGTGGTTCACTGCCAAAACCAAACCCTGCTCATTCGCCGCCGTGGTCAAGAGCAGCTTTGCCGCCTTGCGGAGGTGGAGCTGGTGGTGGTGTTGCCCGGGATCCAATTGACCAGCGCAGCTTTGGCCCAACTGCTGGATCGAGGCATCGAAACCATTTTTTTGCGTGCGGATGGCGGTTTTCGCGGTCGCCTGCAGGGATCCTTCTCCACCAACTCTGAGATCCGTCTGGCCCAGTATCAGCGGGCCTACTCCCCCTGGGGGCTGAGGTGGGCCAAGGTGATTGTGCGCGGCAAGATTCGCAACCAACGGGCAATTCTACAACTGCACAACCGGGCTACCCGCGGCCAAATTGCCCCCTTACAGGAGGGTATTGATGTTATCGCCGCCTACCTGCAACAGTTGGATCGCTCCACCACTCCTCCGGATCGAGAAGCGCTGATGGGCCTGGAGGGCATTTGCGCCCGCACCTACTACCAATCCCTGCAACATTGCTTTCCGCCTGAGTGGAACTTCACTGGCCGCAACCGACAGCCGCCGCTCGACCCGATCAACGCTCTGCTCAGTTGGGGCTACGGGGTGCTGCTGGCCCGCGTGTTCTCGGCAGTGGTGATGGCCGGGTTGGATCCCTATCTCGGCTTTTTCCACGCCAACTTGCCCTACCGCCCCAACCTGGTGCTGGACATGATGGAGGAGTTTCGACCCTTGGTGGTGGATTGGGCTGTGCTCCAGCTTGTCAAGGCTGGCCTGCTCACGCCGGAAGACTTTGAGCCGTCGCCGGATGGGACAGGCATATGGCTGGGATCCCTGGCCAAAAAACTGTTTTTGGGAGAGCTGGAACGCCGCTTCCGCGAGCCATTGCTCTATCCTCCCCAATCTCGCCGCCTGCCCCTCAGTCAAATTGTGCTGGAGCAAGCCCGCCGGCTGAGCCGTTGCCTGGTGAGCGGTGACCTAGACTATGAGCCCATAGAGCTGCGCTGATGCTGTGGTTGGTTTGCTACGACGTGGTGGACGATAAGCGGCGACAACAGTTGGCCAAGCAGTTGGAACAGTGTTGCCAGCGGGTGCAATACTCCGTGTTCGAATGCCCACTGGACACTGCAGAGTTGGAAAACAAGCTGGAACAGTCGTGGTTGCCCCTGCTGAATCTCAAGGAAGACAGTCTGCGGGCCTACCCTTTGGATGCCGCGGCCAAGAAGCAGGCCAAAGTCTTCGGGGGGCCTCCCCCCTATGAGCCGCCGGACTACCTGATCTTCTGAGGCTCTTCACCGGGCCGAAATTGTAAAGTTTTGTGCGCGATCTGTCGGGGCGAGCCATCACCAGCCTGACTCTGCCGGCACAAGATTTTAAGGGAAACTTTAGATCTTTTGCCCCGATTGGCCCAAAAACGTGACACAATGGCCGTAGCAAGCTCAATTTCCCCGCTTGCGCTTGGCCGCGAGGATAATGTTAATATCTGTGTCGAGGAATCTCCGTACTCCCTCGCGAACGCACCTTGAAAACCTCATGAATTCAGGCTTTTCCGAGGGTAGGGTTGATCCCTACCTTTTCCCCGCAAGGGGACGGAAACTTCCCACTCGCAAGAGTGGTACTCGGAAAGCACCCAGAAGTTGATCCCTACCTTTTCCCCGCAAGGGGACGGAAACATCTCGTCAGTCTCGCGCAGACTGTTGGTCACAAGACGTGGTTGATCCCTACCTTTTCCCCGCAAGGGGACGGAAACGGCACGGTCAGTTGATCCAGTGCGCCAACCTCTTCGAGGTAGTTGATCCCTACCTTTTCCCCGCAAGGGGACGGAAACGAGATTAAATAAGCGTTTGTATTGTACTGGCTAATTAATCGTTGATCCCTACCTTTTCCCCGCAAGGGGACGGAAACTCGAGGCAGAAAGCCCCTTCACCCGAATGTTGAGACGAATGTTGATCCCTACCTTTTCCCCGCAAGGGGACGGAAACGGGAGGACTAGGTTTTAGATTTCGCAAGCCACTGCCCACTGTTGATCCCTACCTTTTCCCCGCAAGGGGACGGAAACGTCACCAAACCATGCACGATACCAAGTTTGGCTGCTAACGAGCCGTTGATCCCTACCTTTTCCCCGCAAGGGGACGGAAACAAGAGATCATCTTCCACGGACCAGAAGACAACACTGTTGATCCCTACCTTTTCCCCGCAAGGGGACGGAAACATGAGATGTAGAGCTCCCTTCTACGAGATATAAAACGTTGATCCCTACCTTTTCCCCGCAAGGGGACGGAAACCAAGAAACCACCCTCCCTTAGCTAAGTAAATCGTTCACTGTTGATCCCTACCTTTTCCCCGCAAGGGGACGGAAACTATATATATTAGAGGTACGGGCAGCGCTTCGTAAAGCGCAAGTTGATCCCTACCTTTTCCCCGCAAGGGGACGGAAACTGGCCCTAGAATGCCCAGGAAGGCCCCTGGAACACTCCGGGAGGTTGATCCCTACCTTTTCCCCGCAAGGGGACGGAAACAAGATGCGGACGGCTTCCCAGTCATCCTGCGCAAACTCAAGTTGATCCCTACCTTTTCCCCGCAAGGGGACGGAAACTTCGCCCTCTTCTTTTGTCGGTGAGTCAACATAGACATATGTTGATCCCTACCTTTTCCCTGCAAGGGGACGGAAACTCGGCGCCGTTCAGACCAGGTGGGCAATCGATGATTGTGATCTCGTTGATCCCTACCTTTTCCCCGCAAGGGGACGGAAACGGCACCTGGGTGCCTTTCTTTCCTGTCTAAGGGAGTTAAGAGTTGATCCCTACCTTTTCCCCGCAAGGGGACGGAAACAAGAGGTTTACTGGGTCTCCGTCGAAGTCACCGCCCATCGTTGATCCCTACCTTTTCCCCGCAAGGGGACGGAAACAGATACACAAGTTGCTGTTTGGTGTACTTAATTCTGTTGACGTTGATCCCTACCTTTTCCCCGCAAGGGGACGGAAACCTTCCTGCTTTCTTTCGAACTTGCGGAGCAGGCCCGCACGATCCAGTTGATCCCTACCTTTTCCCCGCAAGGGGACGGAAACTTCGCCTTGGCCCTAATCACCTCTTCCACTTGCGTGGTGTTGATCCCTACCTTTTCCCCGCAAGGGGACGGAAACGTCACCTGCTACGTTATTACGCTTACATACCTCTGCGTTGATCCCTACCTTTTCCCCGCAAGGGGACGGAAACCCCAGAATTTCTTCTGGGACCTCCCGCTCAGAATCTACGTTGATCCCTACCTTTTCCCCGCAAGGGGACGGAAACTAGAGAGAAGCGAGTAATGAGCAAAGAGAAGTGAGGTTGATCTCTACCTTCTCCCTGCAAGAGCATGCCTCTAACCCCCAAAACCCTGAACTTTGCTGAATTTACTGAGCTTTAGGCGGTTTGGCAAAAGTCATTGAGAGGGATATAGTAGAC
>NZ_JBSSCV010000020.1:0-62802 GCF_054060065.1 Thermostichus sp. MS-CIW-37
CAGGACTTGGGTCATGGTTCTATCATAACTTCCGCATTCCTCCCGACACTGACCCTACGGGTACAGTGCGGGGCTCCTGCGATTTCTAGCTGAGAGATCCTTAAGACTCCACTGCCAGCGGCTGGGATCGCAAGGGATCCGTCAGCTCGCTGCCCTCCTCCGAAGGCGGGATCACCTGCCAAAACAGAGGCAAATAGGATTCCCAATTTTGCAGAATGCGCTCCGCTTTGGGGGAATGGGTGCGGCGATAGTGCTCCTGGATCAGGCTCTTCAGTTGTGCCTCTGCTGCCGCCGTCTGCACCCGCTGAATGCGCACGATCTCCCCGTTGACCTTGGCGGGAAAGTCGCCCTGCTCATCCAGCACATAGGCCAGGCCGCCGGTCATCCCAGCCCCCAAGTTGCGGCCCACCCGCCCCAGCACCACCACCACACCACCGGTCATGTACTCGCAGCAGTGGTCGCCGGATCCCTCGATCACTGCCTGCGCTCCCGAGTTGCGCACCGCAAAGCGTTCCCCTGCCTGGCCGTTGGCGAATAGGTAACCCCCGGTGGCTCCGTACAGGCAAGTATTGCCCAAGATCACATTTTCCGAGGGATCCCGTGGCGCATCGCCGGGAGCCAAGATGACGATCTCACCCCCGCACATGCTTTTGCCCACGTAGTCATTGGCTTCTCCTGTCAGGGTCAGGCGCATCCCCGCCAGCGTAAAAGCGCCAAAGCTCTGGCCGGCGCTGCCGACAAAGCGCAGATCCAACTGCCCCCCCTGTTGGGCAAAGCCGGTATCTCCGTACAAGCGGGCCAAGGTTCCGGCAATGCGCCCGCCTACGCAGCGGTCGGTGTTGGCGATAGGGATCTCCACCGTGGCCGTGCCGCAGGTCTCCACCGCCTTCTGCACCTCCGGCTGAGCCAGGATCTGCTCATCCAGCACCGGGCCGTTGGCGTGAACCGGCTCATGCTCCAACCAGTCGGGCAGGGTGTTGGGATCAAAACCGGGGGGAGTTCGCAGCAGACACTCCAAGTTCAAGGATTGGGTCTTCTGCAGAACCGCATCGGCGCGCGGACAGAGCAGATCCACCCGCCCGATCACCTCCTTCAGAGAGCGGTAGCCCAGTTGGGCTAAGACTTGGCGCACCTCCTCCGCCACAAACGTGAAGAAGGTCACCACGTGATCCGGTGTGCCGGGGAAGCGCTTGCGCAGCTCTTCCTTCTGGCTGGTCACCCCCACCGGGCAATTGTTGGTATGGCATACCCGCGCCATGATGCACCCCTCCGCGATCATGGCCACCGTGCCAAAGCCAAACTCTTCTGCCCCCAGCATGGCCGCCATCACCACTTCCCAACCCGTGCGAATGCCGCCATCCACCCGCAGGATGGAGCGCTGCCGTAGGCCGTTTTCCAGCAGGGTATGATGCACCTCCACCAGGCCCAACTCCCAAGGTGCCCCAGCATGTTTGATGGAGCTCAAGGGGGAAGCCCCTGTGCCCCCTTCATGGCCGGAGATTTGGATGATGTCGGCGTTGGCCTTGGCTACTCCTGCCGCCACCGTGCCGATGCCCACCTCCGCCACCAGCTTCACCGACACCTGGGCCTGGGGGTTCACCTGGTGCAAGTCGAAGATCAACTGCGCCAGATCCTCGATGGAGTAGATGTCGTGGTGGGGCGGCGGCGAGATCAAGGTCACCCCCGGCTTGGAGCGGCGCAGCTTGGCAATGTAGGGACTCACCTTTTTGCCCGGCAGTTGCCCCCCCTCGCCCGGCTTGGCCCCCTGGGCAATTTTGATCTCAATTTGCCGCGCGTTGAGCAAATACTCCGGTGTCACGCCAAAGCGGCCCGAGGCCACCTGCTTCACCGCCGAGCTGGCGTTGTCCCCCATGCGCAGCCCCTTCAGGTGGGGAAAGCGGGCCGAGGTGCCATCTGGGCCTACATCGGTGATGGGGGCATATCGCTCCGGATCTTCCCCGCCTTCACCGGAGTTGGACTTGCCGCCGATGCGGTTCATGGCAATGGCCAGGGTCTCGTGGGCCTCGCGGCTGAGGGCCCCCAAGGACATCCCGCCTGTGGCAAAGCGTTTGAAAATCTCCGATGCCGGTTCCACTTCCTCCAGGGGGATGGGATCCCGGTCGCTGCGGAAATCCAGCAGGTCTCGCAACGCGGTGGGGGTGCGGCTGCGCAGGTGGGCCCTGTAGATCTCATAGTGGGCAGGCTGGCCCGATTCGATGGCCTTGTGCAGCAGCTTGGCCATTTCCGGGCTGTTGATGTGGTATTCGCCTTTGGGCCGCGCCTGGATAAAGCCAAAGTTCTCCAGCTTTTTCGAGGTGAGTTCGGGGAAGGCCCGCTGGTGATTCACCATGCCCTCGCGGGCCAGATCTGCCAGCGTCATGCCCCCCACCCGCGACACCGTGCCGCGGAAGGCCAGGTCGATCACCTCTTGGCTCAGGCCAATGGCCTCGAAAATCTGCGCCCCGTGGTAGCTGGAGAGCAGAGAAATGCCCATTTTGGAGAGAATCTTGAGCAGCCCTGCCTCAATGGCGGCGCGGTACTTCAGTTGCACCTCGGCCAGGGAAAGCTGGGGCAACTTGCCGGTGGCCATCTGGGTTTGTGTCTTGGGCTTGTGCCACCACTGCCGCACAGCTTCATAGGCCAGATAAGGACAAACGGCGCTGGCCCCATAGCCGATCAAGCAGGCAAAGTGATGGGTGCTCCAGCATTGGGCAGTCTCCACCACCAGAGAGGTCTGCAGGCGCAGCCCTTCCTGGATGAGGTGATGATGGATAGCGCCCACTGCCAACAGAGGTGGGATCAGAGCCTGCTCGGCATTGAGGCCGCGATCCGAGAGAATCAAGATCTCAGCTCCCCCCCGCACCGCCTGGGCCGCCTGCTGGCAAAGGGCCCGTACTTGGGCTGCCAGTCCTTCTGGGCCAGCAGCCACCGGGTAGAGAATCGGGAGCGTGTGGCAGGGGAAAGGAGTGTGCTGTAGGGCAGCCAGCTCCGCTTCGTTGAGCACCGGGCTGCGCAACTGCAACAGGCGGGCATGCTCAGGCCGGATCTCCAGCAGGTTGCCCTTGGATCCCAGATACACATCCAAAGACATCACCAAGCTCTCCCGCAGGGGATCGATGGCGGGGTTGGTGACCTGGGCAAAGCGCTGCTTGAAATAGTCGTAGAGGGGATGAGGCTGGGTGGACAGCACAGCCAGCGGCGCATCATCCCCCATGCTGAAGGTGGGCTCCTTGCCCGTAGCCGCCATCTCCTCAATGATCATCTCCACATCTTCCGAGGAGTAGCCGAAGGCAGTTTGGGCTTGGAGCAGTTGTTCTTCCGAGAGGTGAGGGGTATTTTCAAAGCCCTGGGTGCTGAGCTGAACGCGATGGGCTTTGAGCCACTCGCCGTAGGGGTGTTGGGCCGCCACCTGGGTTTTGATCTCCCAGTTTTTGCAGATGTGCCCGCTCTGCAGATCCACCGTCAGCATTTGCCCCGGGCCTAGCCGCCCTTTTTCCAAAATGTCGGTCTCCGGCAGGGCAACCACCCCGGCTTCTGAGCCCACCGCCAGCAGCCCATCGCGGGTGATCGCATAGCGGGCGGGACGCAATCCATTCCGATCCAAGGTGGCGCCGATGGTTTTGCCATCGCAGAAAACCACCATCGCTGGGCCATCCCAGGGCTCCTGCAGGCCGCCGAAGAACTCGTAGAAATCCACCACTTCCGGGTGATCCTGAAGCTCCGGCTGGTTGCGATAGGCTTCCGGGATCAGCACCATCATCGCCTGCTGAGTGGAGTAGCCCGACTGAATCAACAGCTCAAACACGGCGTCCAGGCCCGCCGAGTCGCTGGTGCCGGGGTCAATAATCGGCTTCAGATCCTCGACCGCTGTACCCCAGCGGGGATGGGAAAGGGTCTGTTCGCGGGCGGCCATCCAGTTGACATTGCCCAGGTAGGTGTTGATCTCGCCGTTGTGGCAAAGGTAGCGAAAAGGCTGGGCCAGGGACCAACGCGGCAGGGTGTTGGTGCTGAAGCGGCGATGGTAAGTGGCGTAGGCAGTGGTGTAGAGGGGGTTTTGCAGATCTCGATAAAACCGGCCCAGAACCGCCGATTGCACCATGCCTTTGTAAACGATGACCCGGCAGGACAAAGAGGCAAAGTACAGGGCATAAAAGCCAAACTGAGCCTCCACCCGCCGCCGAATGCGCCGCCGCAACAGATAAAGCTGCTGCTCCAGGGTATCTCTGCTCAGGCTGGGATGGGCAAGGATCAACTGCCAGATAGAGGGCATGGTCTGCCGCGCCATCGGCCCCAGGCAATCGGGATTGACCGGCACCTGCCGCCAAGCCACCCGCTGCCAGTCGGTGGTGGCCAAGTATTCATCGATCACCTGCTGCACCGCCTGGCACTCAGCGGGATCCTGAGGCAAAAAGACCATCCCCACCGCGCTGTAAGCGGGATCCAAAGCTCGAACTTCTTCCATTTCTGCTTGCAACAGCGACCAGGGGATCGCCGTCGCAATGCCCGCCCCATCGCCGCTCTGGCCGTCGCCGCCACAGCCACCCCGATGCTCCATACAGGTGAGAGCCTGAAGGGTTTTCTGCAAGAGGTCGTGGCTGGCTCTTCCCCGCTGATCCACCAAAAAGCCGACCCCGCAAGCATCCCGCTCTTGAAAGTGCCAGTTTTCCTGCAGGATAGGAACCGAGACCTGAGAGCGATGGGGATTCATAGGAGTCAAAACAGTTTGGAATAAATCACGCTTTTAGAGGTGGAAAACCAGCATATCGCACTCCAATCCGACAGGAAAAGGGGGCAGCCCCAAGTTAGGGCCGGATTTTGCCAGTAAGGCAACAGAATGTTCCAGCGGAAGGAAGCAGCGAAGTAGAGTTCAAAAAGGCTCACTATGAACAGATTTTTCGAGCTTCTTCTGCGGGCTTCTCCGGCAGACTTTGAGACGATCTGAGAAAACCGAGGCATAGGCGCCAGCTCACGGCCAACTGGCTCTGTGGAGAACTGCGATCAATCGCTATCTGAAAAAGTCAGAAAACGTATCCCGCAGATCCGAAAGCCGATCGTTGAAGCAAGTCAGCCGATCCCCTGCGGAGTTCACCAGCGTCAGATCTGCCCGACCGGTTGCCCCTTCGGATCCCAGTAGAGGAACGCTCATGCGGCTGGGATCGGCGGGATTCTGGGAAACGCGGATGACGGCTCGATCGCGGTTCAATTGATAAGCCTCGGCCACATAGCGGATGGGCTCGCTCAAGGTGGGATCCACCGGCAGCCCTGGGGCCGGCAGGAGATCCACCAGCTCGGTGAACGTGCCACTCCGCAGGCCCACCACGGCAGCAGCTCCCAACTGGTTACAAATGGCAATGAGAACCGGCTCTTGGGCAGTGGCGGTGAGGTTGGCCAAGGTAACCGTGACCGTGGCGCGGCTGGCTGCCGGCGGGTAGGTGACCTCAAAGGTGCGGGCAAAGGCATTGCCCAGCTCGTCGCGGGCGCGAAAGCGAAGCTGCCCGGTGTAGGGCAGGATGGAAGAAAAGTAGATGCCAAAGCGGTCGCTGGGACTCCGTCCGGGGATATTGGCCTGTCCGGGGACATAGGCAAGGGCAGCCCGACTTTGCCACTGATTGGGCGGGGTGTAGGGCAGCAGCGGGCCACTGGTGAAGTTGGGGGGTTCTTTGGGGGGCAGATCCGGCTGGCCATCTCTGTTCAGATCCAGCCCATTGCCCAAGAAGGCCACCGAGCGCTGTAAGAGAATAGGACGGTTTTGGTTATCCAAAAGGGGATTCCGCCTTTCTGCCAGCCCGGCGTTGTCCACATAGACATTGAGGGGGCGATTTAGGATTTGGTTATCCCGTTGCCGCCGCATGTTGAACTGTAGGTAAGGCCCCACTGCGCCCGCTGCCGGGGATCCCCCTGTAATTTCAAAATCATCTGCCCGCAGAAAGACATTTTCCAGTGGGCCCAGGGGAGTGGTTCCCTCGCCGCAACCGACCAAGCTGAGCGCCAAGAGCGCCAAAGTTATATAAGCTACAGCAGGGCAACCTTTTGCGGTGGGGGAATCCGAGCCCCCACAAGAGGCACGCTTTGGCTTCAGCATTCATCTCCTCTCCACAGATCCACAACAAACACCTTGGCGAGGGTTCGACCCAACCGGACTAGGTTGAAGGATGGGCAGGGATCCCCCACCGGATTCGCCTGAACCACTATACCGTGAGCCTCGGTTCAGCTCCCACCATCCCTAGGGGGTTGGCGGCAAGGGGCAAGAAATGGGGGCGATCGCCACCCCTCATCTTCTGTAGAGGCTTGATAGCCTAGAGGGAGCGAAATGTGAATGCCCATGTCAAGTACTCCCGCAGTCTTGGTACAGCAACTTCAGAAGCGCTACGGATCCACAGTGGCCGTGGCGGATGTCTCCTTTCAGGTGGAACCCGGCCAGATCTACGGCATTCTCGGCCCCAATGGAGCGGGCAAGACCACCACTTTGCATTGCCTCTGCACCTTGCTCCGTCCCGACTCAGGCCGGATAGAGGTGTACGGGATCCCAGCCAGCGAAAACCCCAAAGCGGTACGAGAAAAACTGGGGTTTGTCGCCCAAGAGGTGGCCTTGGATAAGGTGCTGACCGGGCGAGAATTGTTGCAGTTGCAGGCCGACCTCTACCACCTGCCGCGCCCCCTGGCCCAAGAGCGAATCGCTGCCGTCCTGGAGCTGCTGGGGCTGACCGACCGTGCCGACCAGCGCATCGGTACCTACTCCGGCGGGCTGCGCAAACGCTTGGATCTGGCGGCAGGACTGCTCCATCAACCCCAGGTGCTGGTCTTGGACGAGCCCACGGTGGGCCTGGACATTCCCAGTCGGTTGGCCATCTGGGATTTTCTGCGCCAACTCAAGAACACAGGGATCACGGTGGTGCTCAGCAGCCATTACCTGGAGGAGATCGACCTGCTGGCGGATCGGGTGGCCATCATCGACCGGGGCAAGGTGATTGCCGAGGGAACCCCAGAGGAGCTGAAAACCCGCGTCGGCGGCGAGCGCATCACCGTCAAGCTGCAGGAATTTGCCCCGGCAGAACTGGCCCAGCGGGGTGCCCAACTGCTGGGATCCCTGCCCTTTGTCCAGAAGGTGGTGATCAACAGCGCCCAGGGCAACGCCCTGAACCTGGTGGTGCAGCGGAATGGGGAGGATCCCCTCAGCCAGATCCGCGCTCACTTGCAAGCTCATGGGCTGGAGGTGTTCAGCAGCACCCAATCTCGTCCCAGCTTGGATGATGTGTATTTGGCGGCAACCGGGCAAACCCTCATGGATGCGGAGCTGGCCGCTGCCGAGGCCAATCTGGGCAAAAAGAAAAAGTAACTTCATCCCCTCATGATCGAGCCCCATTGATCCCTGTACAAAGGCATATCGAGATATTTATTGGTTGTATTGGTTGATGGATTAGATACTGCATTCATTCATCACACATTCATTGATCACAACTCTACAGGAGCTTGGGTATGACCTCTGCCTCTTCCCCGGTTCAATCTAACCCGATCCCCCTTTTGACGGCTGACTTTTGGCAGGAGACCTTCGCCCTCACGCGCCGCTTGTTTATCCAACTGAAGCGTCGCCCCACAACCTTGCTGGTTGGCATTATCCAGCCGTTGCTCTGGCTAATTTTGTTTGGGGCTTTGTTTCAGAATGCTCCTGCCGGCATTTTCGGGGCCGGACAAAACTACACCCAGTTTTTGGGGGCGGGAGTCATTGTGTTTACGGCTTTTGGTGGAGCCTTGAATGCTGGGGTGCCGGTGATTTTCGACCGAGAATTTGGCTTTTTGAACCGGCTGTTGGTGGCTCCCCTCACCTCTCGTTTTTCCATTGTTCTCGCCTCTAGCCTGTTCATCGTCAGCTTGGCGCTGTTGCAGACGGCGGTGATTGTGGGGGCAGATTACGCCCTTGGGGCCGGGATCCCCGACGGGCCAGGCTTGGCGGTGGTGGCCCTGATCGTGGGCCTGTTGGTCTTGGGCTTTACGGCCCTGAGCTTGGGCTTGGCCTTTGCCATGCCGGGGCACCAGCAATTGCTGGCTTTCATCTTTTTGGTGAACTTGCCCCTGATCTTTTCCAGCACGGCCTTGGCTCCCCTGAGCTTTATGCCCACCTGGCTGCGTTGGGTGGCCAGCCTCAACCCCCTCACCTTTGCCATCGAGCCCATTCGCCATGTCTACCGCAGCGATAGCTGGAGCTGGGCCGATGTGGTGCTGCAGGCTCCCTGGGGCGATCTCACCCTGGCGGGATCCCTGGGCCTCTTGACGGGGTTTGTCGTAGTGTCGGTTCTGCTGGTGCAGGGGGTGTTGCGCAAAAGTTTGGCCTGAGCCTCTCTGCCCAGGCTGTGCCCCTCAAAGCCATCGGCGGGAAGCGGACTTCTCCATAGCCGCCTGTGCCTGCTGCACCAGAGCCAGGGGGCTGTCCTGAGCCGGGGAGACGCTTAGAGAGGGGGTAAGGCTGCGAGCCTGCAGGGCCATGTGGAGCTGCAGTTCGGTTACGTACTCCCGCAGGCCAAGGCCGGACTCAGCAGAAGAACGGCTCGCTGCCGAGGGGTGAGATGCAGACATCATGGCAAGGAGTCCCTCGCGAAATGGCCACCGTTGCTCTGCTAAGCTATCACGCCTGCCCCTTTTCTGAAGGTTCCAAAATGTTAGCTTTGATTAAGCTTTGAAATCATTCGGCCATGGTGGTGCTCAAGGATTGGCAGCGCTCCAAGTTGGATCCCAGCGACGATGCCCTCTTCTACAGCTATCCCCGCTTTGTGACCCATGTGGATTCTGGCTTCATCGGCCAGCTCACCGATCTGTACCGCGAGCATCTGCGGCCCCAGACCCGGATTCTCGATCTGATGAGCAGTTGGGTCTCCCATTTGCCGCCTGAGATGGAGTTTGCCCATGTGGAGGGGCATGGGATGAACCCGGAGGAACTGGCGGCCAACCCCCGGCTCAATCACTTCTTCATCCAGAACTTGAACCAAAACCCAGTTCTGCCCTTCCCCGATCACTCCTTCGATGCGGTGCTGAATACGGTTTCGGTGCAGTATCTGCAGCAGCCGGAGCAGGTGTTTGCAGAGGTGTATCGCATTCTAAAGCCCCAGGGCCTGTTCATCGTCAGCTTCTCCAATCGCATGTTTTTCCAGAAGGCGATCCAGGCTTGGCGGGACAACTCCGAGGCGGGGCGGGTGGAGTTGGTCAGGCGCTATTTTGAGTCAGTGCCGGGGTTTGAGGTGGTGAAAGTGATCCAGCGGCCTGCCCCTATGGGTTGGCTGGGCTTTTGGGCAGGCGGAGGCGGGGATCCCTTCTATGCCCTAATTGGACAGCGGACGGCGGGGTAGAATTCTCCAGCTTGCCTGTGGCGTGCAGGCGGGATCCTTGGAAATATCCAACAAGAACCCATCATCCATCAGCTTTTTCAGCTTTGCTATCCTCGCTACCCTCAGAGGGCTGTTTTGTTCTCCGGTCTTTCTGACAGTGCTTCTCCACAAAACGGCGATCCTTCCCCCCTACCCATCTCAGCAATTGGGGAGGCGGGGCTGCTGCAGATCGTGCAGCGCTACTGTCCGGCCCAGGTGGTGGGGGATGATGCGGCGGTGTTGGCTGCTCCGGAGGGGCAGTTGGTGGTGACAACCGATGTGTTGGTGGAGGGAGTTCACTTCAGCGATTTGACGACCCCGGCCCATGCGGTGGGCTGGCGCGCGGTGGCCGCCAATCTGTCGGATCTGGCCGCGATGGGATCCCGTCCGCAGGCGTTGGTGGTGGGCTTGGGCTTGCCGGGATCCACGCCGGTCGCTTGGGTGGAGGAGCTTTATCAAGGGATGCAAGCCTGTTGCGCCCGCTGGGGATGTCACTTGGTGGGAGGGGATCTGTGTCGGTCGCCGCATCGGTTCGTGGCGATCACGGCTTTGGGAAGGGTGCAGCCGGGGCGGGCTATTCAGCGCAGACGGGCTCAACCCGGCGATTGGCTGGTGGTGACAGGGCCGCACGGAGATGCGCGGGCAGGCTTGGAACTGCTTCTCCATCCTGAACAGGGATCCTCAGCCACGGCAGCCGAGCGCGAGCAGTTGATCAGGGCTCACCAATACCCACGCCCGCGACTGGATCTGTTGCCCCTCTTAGAAGGGATCCCGGATCCCTTGCGCATTGCCGGCATGGATACCAGCGATGGTTTGGCAGATGCCCTGGTGCAGGTGTGTCAGGCCAGCGGGGTGGCGGCGAGGATCGAGGTGGAGCGGATCCCGATTTCAGAAGCTTTGCGGCAGGCTTTTCCGGCCCAAGCCTTGGAATGGGCGCTCTATGGAGGCGAAGATTTTGAGCTGCTCCTCAGTGCCGAGGTGTCGGTGGCCAAGCATCTGTTGGAAGAATTGCCAGGGGCCGTTTGGATTGGAGAAGTGACAGGCTGGGATCCGCAGGGAACCGTCTGGCTGAAGGACGGGCAAGCCCTCAGTCGTCAGCAAGCCTTCCAGCATTTCTAAGAGGCGTTGTGCTGCAGGATGGTCACCCAAACTGCCAACAGTTGAAGACAAATCTACTTGTGGGGGAAAACAAGCTTCAGGAAGGATTCGGTAACCTAGAAGCGGAGAGAAGTTGAGATAAGGAAGCAAATTGACTTGGAATAGCTTCAGGCAACTGCTCAGAACTCGGCAGAACTTGGAGAAGCATTGGAGACTCTACTCATGAAAGCTATCTTAACAGCAGCCATTCTTGGCCTGGCCGGGATCCCTGCGTTGGCCCCCTTGCCCAGTTCGGCTCAGCCGCTTTTTGAATTGGGTGCCTACCGCCTTGAGCAGGGGACGATTATCCCGGTCGGCAGCCTGAGCAGCGAAGAGCCGCAATACTTTTACCCGGACACCGTTTATCCCCTGGAAGTGGCCGTTACTCAGAACATTTTTGACAGCCAGGGGCGCTTGGTGATCCCGGCGGGTAGCCGCGTTTTTGGACAGATGGAACCTGCACCGGGCGGATCCCGCTTTGTCGGTACTTCTATTGTTCTCGGCGGTCGTACCTACAGCCTACGGGCTTCCTCCAACATCCTCCACGACGAAAAGGATCCCCGTCAGTATTCGGCTGAGGCCATTGCTCAAGATGCAGCCATTGGGGCAGCCGCAGGGGCCATTTTGGGGGCCATCACGGGCGGAGTCTCGGTGGGCAATGTCTTAGGAGGCGCCGTGACCGGAGTGGTGGTGGGCAATGTTACCGCTCCCCAGGTGGTGGTGCTGCGCCCCGGCCAATCTTTCAATCTGACCTTGGAAGCTCCGCTGACGCTGTGAGGTTCCATTTGGAGGTGTTGATGGTCGGCGACTTGTGATTCACTGGGGATCAAGTTGCCGATCCCTGTTTTCATTTCATGGCTACTGAATCCAAGCCCACTCCCCCCCTCTCCTCCACTGAGCACAGGTTTACGGCTGGAGAGGAAAGCTTCACCTACCAAGCGCTGGCCGGTTGGCAGACCCTTTTTCAGCGGGAAAAACCGGTGGCCGAGATCTTTCACGTCGCCTATCTGAAGCAAGACTCTGCTGCCCAGCACCGCCCTCTCACTTTTGTGTTCAACGGTGGGCCTGGGGCAGCCTCTGCCTACCTGCACATGGGAGCGCTGGGGCCCAAACGGATTGGCTTCGGGCCCAATGGCAGTTTGCCTCCCTCTCCGGTGCGGCTGGTGGACAATGCCGAAAGCTGGCTGCCCTTTTCCGATCTGGTCTTTGTCGATCCGGTAGGGACAGGGTTCAGCCGCGCCCTGCCCAAGGATTCTCAAGACGCCAAAGATTCCCGGGAGAAATCCGATCCGGCGGCCAAACCCCCTCAGCCGGATGCCAAGGCGGAGGAGCCTCCTAAGGAATCACCTTTCTGGGATGTGGAACGGGATTTGCAATCCTTGGGCGAGTTCATTCAGGGCTTCCTTTCCCGATACAAACGCTGGCTTTCCCCCATTTTCATTGCCGGCGAAAGCTACGGTGGGTTTCGGGTGGCGCGGCTGGCCAAGGAGCTGCAATCCAAGTTTGGCGTAGGCTTGTCGGGGGCCATTCTCATCTCGCCTGCACTTGAGTTTGGGTTGCTGGAGACCAACGATTACAACCTCAGCACTTGGGCAACGCTTTTCCCTTCCTACGTAGCTACAGCAGCTCATCATGGACGGTGTGGCTGGGGGGAGGATTTGCAGATCCTGCTGCCCAAAGCAGAACGCTTTGCCCGGCAACGTCTGCTGCCCCTCTTGGCTATGGGAGAGGCGATGCCAGAGGCAGAACGGCAAGCGGTGTATCAGGAGATGGCGGCAGGGATCGGCTTATCTCCAGAGTATGTGGCCCACAAAGGCGGGCGGATCGATATCGCCAGTTTTGCCCGCGAGCTGTTGCGGTCGCAGCGACTGGTGCTGGGGCTTTACGATGCTTCTGTAACCACGGTGGATCCCTTTCCGGATCGGCCTACCTTTGAGGGATCCGATCCCACCTTGGATGGGCTAGATCGCTTGTTCACGGCGGCCATCAACAGCCACTTGCGGGAGACCTTGCAAGTAGAAACGGAGTTGACCTATCACCTGCTGAACCTAGAGGTGTTCAAGTCCTGGCGGTTCACCCTAAAAGGAGAGTTGAAGCAAGGATTCATCGGCGCAATGGACGAGCTGCGCAGCAGCATGGCCCTCAACCCCCACATGCGGGTGAGCATTCATCATGGTTTTTACGACCTGGTCACTCCCTACTTTGCCTCGAATCACCTGGTGGATTTGATGAAGTTGGATCCGCGGTTGAAGGCCAACCTCACCCTACGTCATTATCGCGGCGGACACATGTTCTACACCTGGGATCTCTCGCGGTTGGAGTGGTTTACAGAAATGCGTGCGTTCTACTCAAAAACGGCTTCGGGCTCAGAGTTGCAAACTCTGCGCTAAGCAACTGGAGGATTGAGGCTCTTGGAAGCCATAGCCGAGAGACTTGCCACAGCAGGTTTGCATATACATTGCATATACATATATTGATAAAATTGGATAAAATTGCATTGCCTTGACATCGAGAATCAGCCCTGATAGCATCTAGCCATGTTGGCCAGCCTAATCCTGTTCAGTTTTTGAACAAGAGCGGGGGAACCATTTCGGGGGCTTACTCTGAGCAAACGCCAGGGAGAGCATCTCTTAGCTCTAGCCCGTCAGCTAACCCCGTCGGCACTAAGAGGTGGCTACAGAGCTGTACGTCTGCCCTAGAGGGATTTTGCGTACATCGACTGGATGCCTTCCAAGGGGTTGAGGGTTGCCATCGGCACTTTCTACCCCCCTCTGGCGGCTGCTTAGCTTACTCTTCCCACTTCTCCTCACCTTACCAAACAACATGCAGAACCGCTCTCAACTTGTGGCTATCGGTCGCAGGGGAAGTTTTTGGATCCAAAGGTACGTTTGGCGAGAACAGGTCATTTTGCCAATGGCCGGATTTGCCCTGCTACTGGCAATTTGGTGGGTTGTCGCTCTTTTTCGCAGTGAGTTGGTGCCCACTCCGCCACAAGCCTTTGTTGACAATCTCGACTACATTCTTCATCCATTTTATCGGCGTGGGCCGGGCGATTTGGGCGTTGGCTGGCTCTTATTGGCGAGTTTGCGGCGAGTTTTGATTGGCTTTTTGCTGGGCGCAGTGGTGGCCATTCCTATGGGGTTTTGGATTGGAATGTCGCCATCGGCAATGGCGATGTTTAACCCAATTGTCCAGATTTTGAGGCCGGTTTCTCCGCTAGCCTGGCTGCCCATTGCCCTGTCTATTTTTAATTCGGCGGATCCCGCAGCCATTTTCGTGATATTCATCACCTCTCTGTGGCCAACTCTCATCAATACGGCCTTGGGGGTGGCCAGTGTGCCTCAGGACTATCTGGATGTGGCGCTGGTGCTGGAGATGCCCCGTTGGCGACGGATCCTCAAGATCATCTGGCCTGCCGCCCTACCCTACATCTTTACGGGCTTGCGCATCAGCTTGGGTATTGCTTGGTTGGTCATTGTGGCTGTCGAAATGCTAACCGGCGGCATTGGCATTGGATTTTTTGTCTGGGATGAATGGAACCGTCTCAATTTGAGCGCGGTGTTCCTGTCGGTGTTGCTGATTGGAGCAACGGGGCTGGTGCTGGATCTGGCTTTGCGACGAATTCAAACCTGGGTGACCCACCGACCGGCAACCCAGACCTAAAGCCGGGTGATTTTCTCTTTTTCGGTTCTTCTTGATGTCAATAATGAGCTTCGCTCTTAGAAATTTTCAGACCTAGATCAGTTTGTTTGTCAGATCTGCACATTGCTCCATCTCTGCTACGCGACGCTTGCCTGACCAGACTTATCCATCGGAGGGTTTTTCATGAAAGTTCTGGCCGAAGGTGGTGCAAAACTGTATTTCCGCCGAAAAGTCTTGCAGGGCTTGGGGGCTGTGGGGGCCGGGATCCTAGCGGCCAAAGGATACAGAGCCGTGGAGGCTGCCGATATCGAGCCGGTGGTGGATCCTGGATCCCTGGAAAAACCCAATTTAACGGTGGGCTATGTGCCGGTCAACGATTGTGCGCCCTTTGCCGTGGCCTATGAGAAAGGTTTCTTTCGCAAATATGGGTTGAATGTGCGCTTGAGCCGCGAGTCCAGTTGGGCCAACTCTCGCGATGGGGTGATCTTCGGACGCTTGGACGCCTCACCGGTGGTGGCGGGAGCAGTGACCAATGCCCGCCTAGGGGCAGAAGGGGCGCGGCGGGTTCCCCTGTGTGCGGCCATGACCATTCATCGCCATGGCAACGCCATGACCATGAACCGCGCCATGTGGGACTACGGCTTACGACCTTGGTATGAATACGACGGCGATCTGGAGTTCTTCGGGCGGGATTTTCGTGGGTATTTCCAGAGCTTGCCCGTCGAGCGGCGACTGTGGGCAACAGTGCTCAGTTCCGCCATCTACGAGTACTTCATTCGCTATCTGGCAGGGGCAGCCGGGATCGATCCCATGGCCGAGTTCCGCATCATTATCATTCCCCCGCCACAGATGGTGACTCATATCCGCATTGGATCCATGCAAGCTTACATGGTGGCAGAGCCGTGGAATACCCGTGCCATTGCGGGCAATGAGGGAGTGGGGTTCACCTTCGCCCACGGCAAAGAGATCTGGCGTGGACATCCCGACCGAGTATTGGCGGTGATGGAGAGCTTTATCGAGGAGAACCCCCGCACCTACCGCTCGTTGGTGATGGCGATGATCGAAGCCTGTCGGTATTGCGATGACCACCGGGAGGAGGTGGCGGAGTTGATTTCGGCCCGCGCCTACACAGGTGCTCCCCTGCGCTACACCAGACCTGCCATTGTGGGGAACTACAACTATGGCGGCTTTGATGGGCAAGACCGGACTCGCCAGATGCCAGACAGTACCTTGTTTTTTCGGATGCCTGAGGATCTACCTCACCCAGAGCATGATCACTCCACGTTTCTGTGGCAATCTCAGGGACTCTGGCTGGTCACTCAAGCGGCCCGTTGGAACCAAATCGCCGAGATCCCTGCTGATGTGGAGGAGCAGATCCGGCGAGCATGGCGCACCGATCTGTATCGGGAGATCGCCGCTGAAATGGGGATCCCTTGCCCTGCTGAGGATTTTAAGGTGGAGCCAGAGGAGGTATTTATCGATGGCAAAGCCTTTGATCCCGGCGATCCCGTGGGTTACCTCAATAGCTTCGAAATCCGCGCCAATCGTCCTTTACAGTTTTTTCCGGGGATACGCACTACAGCTTATGGAGGCCGATCCTGATGTCTAACAAACCCCATTCTCGATAAAGCCACAAAACAGCTTAGGGGATAAGCTCTGCAAGCATCATTTGCCAAGCCTTTTTCACAAAACCCAGCCTTTAACCTATGAATGTTTCCTGTAATTTTCTACCACCGGAGATTTTGCCATGAGAGGCCAGCAGTTATTATCATTTTCTCTTTCTTTTTTACGATCGACTTTGCAACAGCCAAAAGATAAGTCAACTCAATCGAATCCAAATCTTTATCCACCTCAATCTTTTCCGGCTGCCCGTTTCTTGCAATGGGGATCTATTGGAAAAGCTATATCTTGTTCAGACCCGTGTCTTACTTGTCAATGTTGATTGATCGATCAGGAGAGGTTTTTCATGGATTACCCAGTTTCTGCTACTCAGGGCTTAAGTCTCCAAACCAAATCAGATACTTTCTTAGATATCCGAGGGGTGGTGAAAACTTATCGGAATCCGCGTGGGCAGGATTTGGTGGTGCTCGATGGCATTGATCTCACCGTAGGTGAAACTGAATATGTCTCGATTGTTGGACATTCCGGCTGCGGTAAATCCACCTTGCTCAAACTGGTGGCAGGGCTAGAGCAACCAACGGAGGGATCCCTGACCCTAGAGGGCAAGCCGATTCGCAAGCCGGGAGCCGAGCGGATGATGGTATTTCAACAATATTCATTGTTGCCGTGGCTAACGGTGCGGGACAACATTCAGCTTGCGGTGGATGAGGTGCTCAAAACCAAATCCCGTCAAGAGCGGCGGCAGATCACCGAAGAGCACATCCGCTTGGTTCATCTGGAGGCGGCTGCCGACAAATATCCCGATCAAATTTCTGGGGGGATGAAACAGCGGGTAGGAATTGCTCGGGCTTTAGCAATTCGGCCAAAGTTATTGCTCATGGATGAGCCATTTGGAGCTTTGGATGCCCTCACTCGACGCCGACTTCAGGAAGAGGTTTTGGGTATTTGGGAAACACACCGCCAGGCTGTTATCATGATTACCCACGATGTCGATGAGGCCGTCTATATGTCAGACAGAATTGTTTTGATGAGCAATGGCCCCAAGGCCCGGATTGCCGAGATTTTAAATGTCAACCTGCCGCGTCCACGCCCCAGTCGTCATGATTTGCGCGAGATGAAAACCTATCACGAACTGAGGAATCACGCCTTGGATTTCTTGGAAAGATCTTACAAGTCATAGCCTGAAAGTGACAGCCCAACCAACGGGCTCACTTTTATGGTTACAAGTTAGGTTGAGACACTTCCCGACTGCTCTGCGCCGCTTCCGCAACCACCCCCGGCCCAAGGAAGAGAAAAGCTGGGAAGCAAGGCAACGGGACAGTTTCACTCTTGACTTGAAGTGACTATAGGTCTGAGAAGTGCTCCGCAACCCCTATTCTCGCAGCCAACGGGTGGTGCCATCTTTTTGATCGATGAGGGTGATGCCCAGGGCTTTCAACTGATCCCGAATGCGATCTGCCTCTGAAAAGTTTTTTGCCTTACGGGCTGCCGAGCGCTGCGCAATCAGCTCCTCGATCTGCTCTTCTCGGATGAGTTGGTTCTCTCCCTTTTCAAAGTGAAGTTCCCCGTTTGTAGCTGCTTCTGTGGATCCCTCGAATTCGGAGAATGAGGGCCAACAGAATCCCAGAGTAGCCAAAATCTCCAGCAGAGCGGCGCTTTTTTGCCTCAGGGCCTGAGGCTCTAGGTGGGTTTGGCCTTGATGGGTGAGCAGGTTGTGTTCGCGGGTGAGTTCTTTGGCCAATTCAAAGGCGATAGCCAGCGCTCCAGGGGTGCCAAAATCATCGTCCATGGCAGCTTGGAAGGTTTGCATGGCCTCAGCATCAGGGGATCCCTTTTCTTCTTTGCAGAAGTGCTGGGCACAGTGGATCCCTTTCTGGAGGGTTTCCCAGCCACGGCTGGCTGCCTGCATGGCTGCCTCGGTGAGGTCAATCGGGCTGCGGTAGTGGGTCTGCAACAGGAACAGCCGCAAGGCCATGGGGTGATAGACGGCGAGGGCCTGTCGCAGGGTGGTGAAGTTGCCCAAAGATTTGGACATTTTCTCGCCGTTGATGTTGAGAAAGCCGTTGTGCATCCAGTATTTGGCCATCGGCTTGCCGGTGATTGGCTCCGATTGGGCCAGCTCATTTTCGTGGTGGGGGAAAATCAAATCTGCCCCGCCGGCGTGAATGTCGATGTGATCTCCTAGGGTCTCTCGCACCATGGCGGAACATTCGATGTGCCAGCCCGGTCGTCCCCAACCCCAAGGGGAGGCAAACCCCGGCTCAGAAGGGGGGGCCGCTTTCCAAAGGGCAAAGTCGAAGGGATCCTGTTTGTCGGCTCCTTCTTCTCCTACCCGGCCACTGGCTCCCGCCTCCATCTCCTCCAGTTTTCGACCGGATAGCTGGCCGTAATCCGGGAATTTGCGGACAGAGTAGTAAACAGAGTACTGAATAGAGGTGGGGGTCTCCGGCTTGTGCCCGGTTTGCCGGAGGGAAGACGGGTCGGTCTGGTGTCGAATCGGATCCCGTACCCGGTAGGCAAAGCCTTTGAGCTCCAAAGATTGGATCAACTGGAACATGGCTTGCAGCGATTGCGTTGCCCTGGGGTAGAGATCGGCCCGCTTGATGTTCAGGCGATCCATGTCCTGGAAATATTCGGCGATGAAGCGTTCCGCCACCGCCTGCATCGATTCGCCACGTTCCAACGCCCGCTTGAGGATCTTGTCGTCCACATCGGTAAAGTTCTGCACATACTTCACTCGGTAGCCGCGCCACTCCAAGTAGCGACGCACCATGTCCCAAACCACGTAGGTACGCGCATGGCCGAGGTGGCAGAGGTCGTAAACCGTTACACCACAGACATACATCCGCACCAGGGGCTTCTCCTCCGCAACTGGAGCTGCAGATCCCTGGGAATTGCCGACGGAAACGGATTGAGATCCACCTGCTGCCAGCGGCTGAAACACTTCCTTGCGGCGAGTCAATGTGTTGTAGACAACCAAATCCATTGATATCCCTAGTTTGTAGTTTCAGCTACAGCAAAACAGGCTTTGTCTTCCAAAAAAGTACGATGGCACATTTTATCCTGAATCGGATAAGGCTCGACAAAATCTCAACGGGCCAAGGGCTGGAACCATTGTGGGGCAAGCATTTTGGCTGAAATTACCTGCCAAGACTTGTCTAGATTTGTTAACTACGGTACTCTAACCTGAGTGCGAGCCAGCCTGTTCATTAGCGAGCTCCACCCCGGCTTGAGTCACCCCTGGGGTGCTCGGTGCCAAGGGGCTTGTGCCCCTCATTTTGACATCTTCTTCTCTTGCACTCTAGTGTCAGCCTGTTGGTGTGAGGATGCCTTTAAAACCCACTTTCCCAAGTCCCCAAAAGGGGGAGCCGGATTTCCGCGGTGCTGCCGTGAGCACCCTTTTCCCCCCACCCCCAAAGGGGATCCCTTCAGAACAGTCCTGGACTTCTGCGGATTCATCTGCCGAGGAAGCCTATCTTCTGGAGTGGGCTCCAGCCCCTCTCTCTGGGCGGTCGAAGCCAAGATGGGTTGGTTTGGCCCTCTCTCTCAGCTTAACGGGCCTGGTATGGCTTCTGAAGCTGGAGGCGGATCCCTGCGCAGAAGCTGGGGAAGAGCAGCTGCCGGCCACCCCCAGGTGCCCAACCGAGCCTGAGACAGCCCATCCAGAGCCGGGGGATTCTGCTCCTGCGCGTCGGGGATATCCGGCTTGGGCCACCGGTCTTTTGCTGATGCTGGGCTTAGCCGGGGTCGCCACCCTACAGCAGCGACAGTTGAGCCGCCACCCTTGGGGATCGCTATCTCCGGCTGTAGAGCCGATCCCTCCCTCTGTGCATACGCTATCCGGCGCTCTGCAGCAAAACTACGAGCAGAAAAGGGAGCAACTGCGCCAAGCTTTCGCAGAAAGACGGATCCCGACAGGAGAAGGGCCTAGAGGCATCCTGGAGCATGAAATTCAGCCGGGGGAAACCCTCTGGCAACTGACCCAGATGTATCAGCTCGACGCGGCTGCCATCACCGTCTCCAACGGTATTCAGGCCAGTACTGAGCTGAAGCCGGGGCAGAAGCTGCTGATCCCCAGCCAACCGGGATTGATCTACACCGTCAAGCAGGGAGACACGCTGGAGGACATTGCCAACCGCTACCAAGTTCCCCAGCAGCGGATCATCGAAGCGACTCCCCTGGAGCGCCCGGAATATCTGCGCATTGGCCAACGCCTGCTCATCCCCGGCGATGTGGGCGAGTTGATCCAGCGTCAGAAGGAGATGATCGCTGCCCAGAAAGCTCGCGAAGAGGAAGAGCGCCGCCGGCAGGAAGAGGAAGCCCAACGCCAAGCCGAAGCCCAAGCCCGATTACAGGCCGAGCAGCAACGCCGGGCCCAGCAGATGGAACAAGAACGGCAAGCCCTCTTGGCCGGTGGATCCCTGACCCACACGGTTGGAGCCGGTGACACCATCGAACGGATCGCCGCCCGCTACGGGGTAACTCAGCGGTCTATTATTCAAGCCAACAACTTGCGCAATCCCCATTGGCTGCGCATTGGCCAACGCCTTACGATTCCGGCGCCGGGTACGCAGCCCACCCCTGCTCCTGCCCGACGAGCTCAGAGCCAGCCACAAGCTCGGCCAGCGCCGCCAGCGCCCCCTCCAGCTCCTCCTCAGGCCCGCAGCAGTGGGTTTATCTGGCCGGTCTCCGGGCAAATCACCTCTGGCTTTGGCTACCGTCGCGGTCGCCTTCATGCAGGGGTAGATATTCCTGGCCCCGTGGGATCCCCCATTGTAGCCGTTCAGGAGGGAGTGGTGATCTTCGCGGGGAATGCTGGGGATGGCTACGGCAATCGAGTGGACATTCGCCATCCCAACGGAATTGTTACTCGCTATGCCCACGGCCATCAGATTTACGTTTCCACAGGCCAGTACGTGCAGCAGGGGCAGACAATCATGAGCCGCGGCAGCACTGGCTGGAGCACAGGGCCGCATCTGCACTTTGAAGTCCGCCCCGGCGGGGGCGCGCCTGTGGATCCCCGGCCCTATCTGCCCTGATCCTGTCCCAAAGCGAGACTACACAGAACAGCCAGCCTGGCCATAAATTGCTAGCCTAAAGACAGCTACCCTAAAGACAGCAAACTCCAGACCGTAGGAACACGCCGATGCAGTGGGTGAACGCGCTCTCCCGGCTCCCTTCCCTAGAAGCGGCTCTGCGGCAGGTGGTGGAGGAAGCCAAGGCCAAGCTTCAGGCGGCCCAGCTGAAAAGTGCCTTGAGTCGGCAGGTGCAGACGGTGGGATCCGGCAGCTTGCCGGGGCTGCTGACGGGGTATGTCCCCTCTCAGCCGCTGCGGCCCAACCTGGGGGTTTTGTTTGTGTCGGCGGCCTTTGCCAGCGAATACATCCGGGTGTTGCCATTGCTGTCGGGGCTGCTGGAGGTGGACGTTTTGATCGGCTGCTCCGGGGGTGGCATTGTGGGTGGCGGGCATGAAATTGAGGATGGCCCGGCTCTCTCCTTGTCTTTGGCGGTCATGCCGGAGGTGGTGCTGCATCCTTTTCATCTGCGGGGGAACCAATTGCCAGACTTGGATGCGGCTCCTTCTGCCTGGGTCGATTGTGTTGGGGTTTCGCCGCAGAGCAAGCCTCATTTTCTGCTCTTGGCCGATGGATTTTCCTCTGGCATCTCAGAGTTGCTGCAGGGGTTGGATTTCGCCTATCCGGGATCAGTCAAAGTGGGGGGATTGGCCAGTGGGGGCCGCGGCCCTCGGGGCAATGCTCTGTTTTTGCTGGATGCGCGTACCCTCACACCTCGGCGGGAGCTGTATCGAGAGGGCACAGTGGGGCTAGCGCTCTACGGCAATGTGGTGCTGGATGCAGTGGTGGCCCAGGGGTGTCGCCCCATTGGGGATCCCTTGCGGGTGACGGAAGCAGAGGGGAATGTGATTCTTGGCTTGGAGGGTCGCCCTCCTCTAGCGGTTTTGCAGGACTTGGCAGAGCGGCTCAGTCCCGTGGATCAGCGATTGGCCCGCCACTCTCTCTTCATCGGCCTGCTGATGGATGAGTTCAAGTCGGAGCCGACGCCGGGAGATTTCCTCATTCGCGTAATCTTGGGCGTTGATCCGCGCGTGGGGGCGCTGGCCATCGGGGATCAGGTGCGCCCTGGCCAGACGGTGCAATTTCATCTGCGGGATGCCCAGACTTCGGCAGAAGATCTGCGTTGGGCCCTCAGCCGCTATTGTGCCGAGCGCAACTTGAGGCAAAGCCCCTCTCAACCGAGGCCGGAGCCTTGTGGGGCGTTGATGTTCTCCTGTTTGGGGCGAGGCAAGGGCCTGTACGGCACTCCCGATTTTGACTCGCAACGGTTTCGGGAATTGCTTGGAGAGCTGCCCTTGGGGGGGTTCTTTTGCAATGGTGAGATCGGCCCCGTTGGGGGATCCACCTTTTTACACGGCTACACTTCCTGCTTCGGGATCTTCCGGCCCGCCCACTAGGGGTGGATCCCTCGCCCTAAGAGCCGGCGAAATTGGATAGACTGGGGATCCCATGTCAACAGCTTGGTCAAGGATTTCTCATGCAGCTTCATCTTAGCGAGCCGCCACTCACTCAAGGGGAATGTGCCCTGGTCTATTGCTTTGCCGCTTCCGGCGGGAATGGCCGCTTTCCTCTGCCCCCTGAGATCGCCTCTTGGGATGAAAAGGCGTGGTCAGGGCTGGTGGCGGAAACCGTTCAGGAGCAGGGGTTTCAGGGGAAGCCGAATAGCAGTGTTGCCCTGCGCCTGACAGGAGAGATCCGCAAACTGGTGTTGGTGGGGCTAGGGGATCCCGCCGCCCTAACGCTAGAAGCCCTACGACGGGCCACAGCCAACGGCCTGCGCCAGGCTCACAGCCTAAAAGCCAAGCAGGTGATGCTGTCTTTGCCGGAGACGGGGTTGGATCGGGTGCGCGTGGTTCAGGCGGTGGCCGAAGCCTGCCTACTGGTGGCGCACCGGGACAATCGGTTTAAATCTTCAGCCAAAGGGGAAGAGGAAAACAGCTTTTCTGTGCAGGAAGTAACCCTTTTGGTGCCGGGGCTGGCCCAGGCCCGTTCTGACTACGAGGCCGCGCTGCGGCGGGCCATTGAGATGGCGGCAGGAACCATCTTGGCTCGGGAATTGGTGGCTGCCCCCGCCAACATTGTTACTCCTCTCGCCCTGGCCGATACCGCCCGCCAACTGGCCCAGGAATATGGCCTAGAGGTGGAGATTCTGGGACAGGAAGAATGCGAAGCTCTGGGGATGGGGGCTTTTTTGGGTGTGGCCAAAGCCTCTGATCTGCCGCCCCAGTTTATTCACCTCACCTACAAGCCGGCACAAGGGGATCCCGTCACCAAATTGGCCCTGGTGGGCAAGGGGCTGACCTTTGATTCCGGTGGGCTGAACATCAAAACTGACTCCCGCAGCATCGCCATGATGAAAACCGATATGGGGGGAGCAGCGGCAGTTTTGGGAGCTGCACGGGCCTTAGCCGCCCTCAAGCCGCAAGTGGAGCTGCACTTCATCGTCGCCGCCACGGAAAACATGATCAGCGGCCATGCCATCCACCCAGGGGATATCCTCACCGCCTCTAACCAAAAGACCATCGAGGTCAACAACACCGACGCAGAAGGTCGCCTCACCTTGGCGGATGCACTGGTGTTTGCGGAAAAGCTGGGCGTCGATGCCATCCTCGATCTGGCTACCCTGACCGGTGCCTGTGTGATTGCCCTGGGGGAAGAAATTGCCGGCTTGTTCACCCCGGATGAGACGTTGGCCCAGGAGCTACAGCAAGCTGCCAACCTTTCCGGCGAAAAAATCTGGCGCCTGCCGCTGGAAGAAGGCTACTTCGAGGGTCTCAGCTCCATTGTGGCCGACATGAAAAACACCGGCCCCCGCTCAGGGGGATCCATCACCGCTGCCCTGTTCCTGAAGCAGTTTGTGGAGAAAACCCCTTGGGCCCACCTGGATATAGCAGGCCCCGTTTGGACAGAGAAGGATGCAGGCTACAACAACAAAGGGGCCACCGGCTATGGAGTGCGCACCCTGGTGGAGTGGGTCTTGGCGCGGCAAGCCGCAGCAGCTTGCTCATAACCCCGCCTTTCTGGACGTTGGGCCTTGAAAAAGCATCTACTGAGGGAGGAGCCAAGGGCTGCTTGGCTGGAGCTGTCCGATCCCTAAAATAGGCTTAAAAAAGAGTCTAGGTATTGAGTAGCACTTTGCAAGGCTTCCCCTCAGGGAATAGGATCCCCGCATCAAAGTAGCTGGCACAAGGCCCCCTGCGCCGGATCCTCCCATGAAAGACCTTTACCGCGAGCTGGAATTACAGCCCAATGCAACTCTAGAAGAAATTAAAGAGAGCTACAGGCGGCTTGCCAAAGAATACCATCCCGATAAACTTCACCCAGATACACCTGTTAAGGGGCGGCAGTACATTGAGGAAAAGTTTAAGTCTATTCAGGAAGCATACTCGGTCCTGAGTGATCCTGTGAAGCGAAAATCCTATGACTCCCAAAGGCTTTCCCAGACTTCGCCCACAAAAGGGAGCGGGTATGACCAAGACTTAAAAGCAGAACGCGGTTACAGCACACAAGATGGCAAACCTTGGCCCTTTGACTTCGACAAGATAAAGGAAGCTGCAGAAGAGATAGAACGTCGTAAGAAAAACATCGAGGCCAACTATAACCAAAGAGTAGAGCAAGTTAAGTCTGAACTCAAGAAGAACTTAATCGCTATTGGAGTAAGGGAGGAAGATGCCAGAATTGACTACAGATTTATTACGAAGGACGACAACATACAATCTTGTTTAACCTTTCTCTTGCTCGGTGTTTTGGCTCTCTCGATTGGCTGGGAGCTTGTTGGTGTCATACTTATTCTCCTTTCATTTCTTGCTGGCTGGTCAGCAGTCCTTGACTCCAAATACAGTAAGGATCAAGTAGAAAGGGCTAAAAAGCTCCAAGGAGAGGCAACATCAGCAATAGCCCAGATGGAGAAAGACAGAGACTCGGAGCTTTCCCAGCTTGAGCTTCACTGTAGAAGTAGGATCGATCATTTTAAAGCTGTCCCTATCGAATCTATATCCCCATTTTATAAGTGGGCTGAGTGGGGAGGATCAGCTATTTTTGCTAACTGCAATGAAGGAAAAGGCAGATGCTAAAAGCCTAGAAGAAAACTTGAAGATAGCGGCTGGAGTTGCTGTGGGTATTGGCATACTAGCCGCCTTATTTGGGCTGGGAGGTGGATTTCACCCATTCTGAATCTCAAGAAGAGGCAAAACACTGCTTCATCTCCTGCAGCACCTGGGCATCTTGAGAGGCCGTTCTCGCGCCCGCTTGAGCAGCCCAGCACTTAAGACTCTCGATTTGGTCGCGGGCAATCGAGGCCAAAGGCACGGTTTCGCGGATGGCCTGCAGGATATCCTCTTGGGTAAAGTCCCGCCGAGTGCTGCTGCCACTGCCCCCAAAGGCGTTGTACATGGCATCTACGATGGCTTGCTCGATCTCGGCCCCGCTGAAGTCCTGAGCTGTGGCTGCCAAGGCTTCCAGGTCGAACTCCCGCAGGCGGCTGGGGCGCAACCGCTGCAAATGCACCCGGAAGATCTCTTTGCGCTCAGCGTGGGTGGGCAGGTTCAAGAAGAAAATCTCGTCAAAGCGGCCCTTGCGCAACAGCTCTGGCGGCAGCAGCGGCACGTTGTTGGCAGTGGCCACAATGAAAACGGGGCTGGTCTTCTCCTGCATCCAGGTAATCAGGCTGCCAAACACCCGGCGGCTGGTACCAGAATCTCCATCGGCACTGCTGGTGATGTTGCCAAAGGCTTTGTCGATCTCGTCGATCCAAAGCACGCAGGGGGCCATCGCCTCTGCCAGTTGGATCATCTGCCGCACCCGGCTTTCCGACTCGCCGACGATGCCGGCAAACAGCCGCCCGGCATCCAATCTCAGCAGGGGCAGCCGCCACTCATTGGCGATGGTCTTGGCGGAGAGGGATTTGCCGGTGCCCTGGATCCCGACCAGCAGCACGCCCTTGGGGTTGGGCAGGCCATAGCGACGCGCCTCTTCGGTAAAGGCTTCTTGCCGCACTCGCACCCAGGCCTTGAGGTTATCCAGGCCCCCCACACTTTTGAGGGTCTCGCGGGCGGTGAAAAACTCCAGGATGCCGGTTTGGCGGATGGCCTGCTTTTTCTCCTCCAGCACCAGGTCGATATCGGCTTCGTTGACCTCCTGCTTGGCGGCCAAAGCGCGGGCCAAAACGCGGCGGATACGTTCTCGGCTCAGTCCCTGACAAGCTTTGACCAGTTGCTCGCGGGCCAGAGGGGTGAGCTTGAGTTTATCTGGGGCCACGTAGAGCTGGATGAGGCGGCTGATCTCTTCGCTATTGGGCAAGGGAATATCGACGACGGTGACCTCCTCTGCCAGGTCGCTGGGCACTTCCAGGGTGTGGCTGAGCAGGATCAGCATCTTGCGGGTGCGTTTTAGCTCGCGGCTGAGGTTTTTCAGCTCCCGGATGATGGGAGCGTTTTTGTCGCTGGTGGCGTTGCGCAACACAAAGTGCAGATCCCGCAGCACAAAGAGAGTGTCCTCGTTGGGGGCAGAGCGCCACACCCGCCCCAGAGCTGCCATGATGGAGCCCCGATCCTCGCCTGTATCTTGCCAGCCCCGCACCAAGTCCCAGAACAACAATTGCCGCGGTGGGTCTGTCCGTCTGGCTACTTGGGTTAGCACGGCATCGGCAGGCTCTTCTTCTGGAGAGACCAAGTAAACCAAGGGGTAGCGGGCCCGGATCATCAAATCCAGCTCTGTCACCAGCCCTGCTTGCAGCTCCGCCGGGATCTCGACCAGGGCAGGATCCCTGCTGTCTGAATTTGTTTTTCTTGCGGCTTCTGTCATCGCCTCTGGAGTTTAGAACATCCTTACTTCATCTTCCTCTCACTTGTTCAGAAACCATTTGGATTGGAACAGCCAATAAGCAGCAAAATGCTCACGGTTGAGCTTCACGGTTGATCTTTAGGATAGGGCAGGGATCCCTTGCAGTTCGGCCAGCATGGTGCGGGCTGTCTGGGTGGGATCGGCAGCTTCCATCAAAGCACGCACCACGGCTACACGGGTGGCCCCAGCTCGACGCACCTCGGGCAGGTTGTGGGGATCGATGCCGCCGATGGCAAACCAGGGCAGGTGGGCTTTCTCGGCAGCCAGGCGCACGTACTCCAGGCCGGCGGGGGGTTTCTCCGCTTTGGTGGGGGTGGGGTAAACGGGGCCGACGCCAATGTAGTCCACGTCGCTGTTCAGGGCTTGGGCCAGCTCTTCGGCGTTGGTGGTGGACAGGCCAATGAGCCGCTGGGATCCCAGGAGGTGCCGAGCTTGGGCGACCGGCAGATCCGTCTGGCCCAGGTGAACCCCATCAGCCTGGCTGACCAGAGCCAAGTCCACCCGGTCGTTGACGATCATCAGCGCCTGGTAGCGGTCGCACAGCTGCCGCAGCTGTTTGAGATCCCGCAGCATCTCGCCGTCGGGGAGGTTTTTGCGGCGATATTGCACCAGGGTCACCCCGCCCCGCAGGGATTTTTCCACCACCTCTAGCCAGTGGGGCACAGGGCTGGTCACCAAATAAAGATGGGCTGCCAGGAGACGCTGCCGCAGGGATCCGCCCAGCAGTTCACTTTCCAGGACGTAGAGCCGATAGCGCATGTCTTTGGCCAGCTTGGCCAGGCCAGGGGCCACCCAGTGGTGGGATTCGGCCAACTTGCCGTATTCTTCCAACACCCGCAGGGCTTCTTGCACACGGCTGCAATTGGCTTGCAAGAGGTGGCGGAGATCCCGCCGTTGCTCCTCTTGGGGGTGGGAGATCTGGGTGCCTGGATCGGCGGGGGTATCGCGGGCCAAACGCAGGGGATCGCTGTGCCAGCGGGCTAGGGCTTGGCGCATGGCCTTGCATTCGGCAGAGAGCTCTCCCTCTTCCAGGCCGAAACGAAACCATTCTTCCAATACCCGTAGTCCTTCACGAGCTCGATCGAGGTTGGCATCCAGAATACGGGCGACGGCCTGGGGTTTCATGTTCCCTATACGTGGGAAGAGAGTTGCTTAATTTTTACCAAAAAAATGCGCCTAAAGCCCCGTCCTACCACTAAGCGGAAGCAAGCCAAGAGGGCGTCCATTCACTGTAAATCGGAATGGTTTCCCTGAGGCTGTTCTTGGCTCTGAGGAGAAAGGGAGTGATGCCATAAGGCGTTGAGAAAGGCTTGCTGTGGTGTGTGTCCCCAGGCAAAAGCCCGTGGGCCAGCCCCTTCCGGAAGGTAGGCCCAAGCATAGCGCTCGCAGGCGGGAAAGTAGCGGATCTCCCACCAAGTTCCCCCTACAGGCACATCTTTCACTGCCCGCAAGAAAGGGCCGCGATGGCGGGCGAGGCGCTCTTCCACAAAATAGGGGCCTTCCAGCTGAAGGGCTTCTACCGCTGCAATCAGTTCGGCTCGTTGTCGCTCATTTCGGATCATCTCCCGGGTTCCCCTCTTGGATTGGCTCTATTCTATGAGGAGATTTCTGGTGAGCTGGGGGATCCCTCTTGATTCAGCCCAGATTGCGCCTACGGCAAGCTGTGGAAACCCAATGGAATCCAACGAATCCACCGCAGGTGCTGTGTCTGAGCAATGGACACGGGGAAGATGAGGTGGGCAGTCGCCTTGCTGTTGCCCTAGTCCAACTGGGGATCCCGGTGCAAGCCTTGCCGATTGTGGGAGAAGGGACAGCCTACCAACGCCAAGGGATCCCCCTGCTGCCCATTGCCCAGGTGATGCCGTCGGGGGGGTTTATTTATCAGGATTGGCGGCAGTTGTGGCGGGATTTGCGGGCCGGTTTGCTGGGGCTGACGGGGCGGCAATTGGCGTTGGTTCGGCGGGCAGCAGCCCAGAGGAACCTGGTGCTGGCCGTGGGGGATATTGTGCCCTTGCTGATGGCATGGTGGAGCGGGATCCCCTACGCCTTTGTGGGCACGGCCAAGTCGGACTATTACTGGCGGGATGAAGGGGGTCCCTACCGACACCCCTGGATCCCTTTTGGGCAGCCGATTTCCGATTACCTGCCCTGGGAGCGCTGGCTGATGGCCCACCGACGCTGCCTGGGTTCTTTTTTGCGGGATGAGCTGACAGCTACAGCTTTGCAAAAACGGGGCCTAAGGGCCTTTTACCTGGGCAACCCGATGATGGATGGCCTAGAGCCACGCGGGACATTGCCTTTGGATCCCCACCGACCGGCCTTGCTGCTCTTGCCCGGATCCCGTCCGCCGGAAGCCTATCGCAACTGGGCTCTGATGATGCAGGTGGTGGAGCGGCTCCCAAAGGAGCTGCAAGTCTATGCTGCCCTCAGCCCCAACCTGGAGCGAGACCCGCTTCAGGCTCGGATCCCATCTCAGCGCAGCGATGTGCTTCTGGTTTGGGGGGACTTCGGGGCCTGTGCCCAACGAGCAACAGTGGTGCTGGCCATGGCGGGAACGGCTACCGAGCAATGTGTAGGCTTGGGAAAACCGGTGGTGACCCTGCCGGGAGAAGGGCCCCAGTTTACCCCGCGCTTTGCTGAAGCGCAGACCCGTCTTTTGGGATCCGCCGTCCACCTGACCTCAGTGGAGCAGGCTCCCGCCGTGGTTGGCCGGATTCTGGAACGCCTGGCCGCCGATCCCAACTACGCGGCTGAGTTGCGGGCCCATGGACGCCGCCGCATGGGATCCCCAGGGGCCGCCCGGCGCATTGCCGCTCAACTTCGAGATTGGCTCAAGCCATCCGGCCCGGTTTTGGAACCGTTCGAGCCAGGTATATCGTGAAATAGAGAACGAGCGATTCAAAAGCCTGACTGATTTCCGTTGGATCCAGTTTTCCGTTTTATTTAGCATTTAATGATGTCAAACCTTTTGGGGTTGGAGAGCAGTTGGTGGATCCCTTGCTATGGGTGGGCGGGAACAGCTTTGGCCATTCCCTGGGCAACGGGGTGGGTCAAGCGCAGTGGCCCGCGTCCGGCAGCTTACCTCAACATCCTTCTGACTTTTGCCGCCTTTGCCCATGGCCTTTGGCTGTTGCGGCAGGTTTGGGGTCGGGATCCCCAGATCCTGAACTACCCCTGGTTTCGGGTGGCCGATCTGGATTTGACCCTGTCTTTGGAGATCTCGCCCCTGACAATGGGGGCCGTCGTCTGGATCAGCGGTTTGAGCTTGCTGGCCCAGATCTATGCGCTGGGGTATTTGGATAGGGACTGGGGCCTGGGTCGCTTTGCCGCCCTGATGGGCTTTTTCGAGGGGGGAATGACAGGGATCGCCCTCAGTGACTCGCTGTTTTTCAGCTATGCCCTGCTGGAGATGCTCACCCTTTCCACCTATTTGCTGGTGGGCTTTTGGTACGCCCAGCCTCTGGTGGTGACGGCGGCGCGGGATGCGTTTTTAACCAAGCGGGTAGGAGATCTGCTGCTGCTGATGGGGGTGGTGGCGGTTTCCAACTTTTCTGGGGCCTTGACGTTTTCCGACCTGCGGGACTGGGCGGCTACGGCCAGCTTGGATCCGGCTTGGGCGGCTTTGATGGGGTTGGCTTTGATTGCAGGGCCTTTGGGGAAATGCGCCCAGTTTCCGCTGCACCTGTGGCTGGATGAGGCGATGGAAGCGCCCAACCCGGCTTCGATTTTGCGCAATTCGGCAGTGGTGGCCTGCGGGGCTTTTGTGCTGATTAAGCTGCAGCCGCTCTTGGCCCTGTCGCCGATTACGAATGGGGTCTTGGTGGCCATCGGCACGATCACAGCCCTGGGCGGATCCCTGGTGGCCTTGGCGCAAATCGATATCAAACGCACCTTCTCCTACTCCACGAGTGCCTACTTGGGGTTGGTGTTTGTGGCAGTGGGAATGCAGCAGCCGGAGCTGGCCCTGGAGTTGCTGCTGATGCACGGCCTGGCTAAGGCGTTGCTGTTTATGGGGGTGGGATCCCTCATCTACACCACCTCTACCCAAGATTTGACAGAGCTGGGGGGCCTGCGCAGCCGCATGCCGGCCACGGTGGCCGCTTTTGCCGTGGGATCCCTGGGGATGGTGGCCCTGCTGCCGCTGGGGTGCTTTTGGACGCTGGCCCGCCTGGCGCTGGTCTACAGCGGGGTGCAGCCGGCCCTGGTGGGGGTGCTGCTGCTGGTGAATGGGCTGACGGCTCTCAACCTGGCGCGGGTGTTTGGCCTGGTCTTTTTGGGATCCCCTCAACCCAAAACCCGCCGGGCCCCTGAGGTGGGCTGGCTGATGGCTCTGCCCATGGGCATCCTGACGGTGCAAACCTTGCTCATGCCCTGGCTGTTTGGGCGGTGGAGACTCTATCCCGACTGGAGCCCGGAGCTGAGGTGGATGGCAGCCCTGCTGACGGCTGCTGGGCTGGTGGGGGCAGCCATTGGCGGCTGGCTGTACTGGGGAGGCCAACGGAGGGTGCACCTGCCCTGGCCGGAGTTGCAGGATCTGCTGGCCCACGACTTTTACACGGGGCACCTCTACCAAGCCCTGGTGGTGCAACCGGTCGGCGCCCTTTCCCGCGGATTGGAGTGGCTGGATCGCAACGGAGTGGACGGCTTGGTGAACGGGGTGAGCCTGGCCTTTTTCTTCAGCGGCGAAGCCCTCAAGTACACCCTGTCGGGGCGGATGCAACTCTATGTGCTGGTGATTGTCATGGGGGTGGTGTTGGTTACAGCTTGGCTGCTGCATTCGCTCCATCTGGGGTTGGCCTATTGATGGGAGAGAGCCATGTTGAGCCTTTTGATCGGGATCCCGTTGTTGGGGAGCATCTTGATTGGGTTGATTCCCGAGCAGGCGGGGAAGGGCTTGCACCGGGCTTTGGCCTTGGGGTTTGGGTGGGTTTTGTTTGGCCTGAGCGCGGGGCTGTTGCTGATCTTTGACCCCCACCTTGGATCCCTGCAATTGGCGGAAAAGATGGCCTGGATCCCCCAGTTGGGCTTGGTTTATGAGGTGGGAGTGGATGGGATCTCTCTGCCTTTGGTGGTGATGACCGGGCTGCTGGTGCTGATGGCCATTTGGGCCAGCGGCCAGGTGGAGCGGCCCCGCCTCTACTACAGCTTGGTGCTTATGCTGGCGGCAGCGGTGGCCGGAGCTTTTTTGGCTCAGAATTTGCTGCTGTTTTTCCTGTTCTATGAAGTGGAGCTGATCCCCCTGTATTTGCTCATCGCCATCTGGGGAGGGCCACAGCGCACCTATGCAGCCACCAAGTTCTTGATTTACACAGCTCTGTCAGGGATCCTGCTGTTGGTAGGCTTTTTCGGCCTCAGTTGGCTGAGCGATGCCCACAGCTTTACCTATACCGTCCTGCAGGCTCACCCCTTGCCCCTGGTGCAACAAACCCTGTTGCTTATTCCCATTCTGCTGGGGCTGGCCATCAAGATCCCCTTGGTTCCCTTCCACACTTGGCTGCCGGATGCCCATGTGGAGGCTTCCACCCCCATTTCCGTGTTGCTGGCGGGTTTGCTTTTGAAGTTGGGCACCTACGGCCTGGTGCGCTTTGGCCTGCAGCTCTTGCCGGATGCCTGGGATCAAGCCGGGCCTTGGCTGGCCGGTTGGGCGGTGGTTAACGTGCTCTATGGATCCCTGAACGCCTTGGTGCAGCAGGATATGAAAAAGCTGGTGGCCTACAGCTCCATTGCCCACATGGGCTACATCCTCTTGGCTGTAGCAGCAGCCACTCCCCTCTCCCTGGTGGGATCCATCTTTCAGATGGTCAGCCATGGCCTCATCTCCTCGCTGCTGTTTCTTCTGGTGGGAGCCGTCTATGCCAACACCGGCACACGGGATCTCAAGCTGCTGCGGGGATTGCTCAACCCGGAGCGGGGCTTACCGCTTATTGGCAGCTTGATGGTGCTAGGGGTGATGGCCAGTGGCGGCACACCGGGCATGGTGGGCTTTATAGCTGAGTTCACCCTCTTTCGGGGCAGCTTTGCCGTCTTTCCCCTGCAAACGCTCCTGTGCATGGTGGGGACGGGATTGACGGCGGCCTATTTTCTGCTGATGGTGAACCGTGTCTTTTTTGGGCGCCTCTCGCAAGTGGCCATAGCCATGCAACGCCACGCCACTGAAGAGCGCCTGCCTGCTGTTGTTTTGGCAACGCTGGTGGTGTTACTGGGCCTGCAGCCTAGCTGGGCAACCCGCTGGGTGGAGTCCACCACCTTGGCCTTGGCCAAGGCTAACCTAGCTGGTGTTGCAGGACTGGTCACTGCCTTTCAGTTTGGGTTGTCTTCCTTTTGATGATTTGATGAGATCGACGGAGTTTCTTTTGCTCCCATGACTGCCACTCTTGCTCCTGCTCCTTCCTGCTTCTTTCTGGCCGGCTTATCTCCTCTGGAGCAACTGCAACTGGCTCCTATTGTCCAGCGCCTAGAGGCAGGGGGAGCCCTTGTGCCGGATGCCCCTGCCAATCGCCTAGAGGTCATTGGCATCCTGCATAGCTACGGCGAGGTGCTGGATGCCTATTCGCGCAATTTGATCTTTATTGCCGACCACCAATTTTTGGAGCTTTTTCCGGCGTTCAAGTATTTCAACGGCGAGATTACCCTGGGCAAATGGCTGCGCTACCTGTGGCATGACCGCATCAACTACGAGTTTGCCGAATACTGCATGAAGGCTATGCTCTGGCATGGGGGAGGGGGGCTAGACCGCTACCTGGATACCCCTGAATTTGTCGAGCGGGCCAAGAGAGCCATCCGGGCCAAAATCCGCTTCAATCCCTTCTTGCAGGGCTTGGCGATCTTGTTTCCCGACTTTGCTCTGGAACAGGTGCGCATGCTGGCCATGTACAGCGGCTTGGGCCAGTTTTGGCGGGTGATGAGCGATATTTTCCTGGCGCTGGCCAAGCGCTCTGAGATAGAACCCCACCTCACCATTCCCGACGTGGTGGCTCACATCCAGCAGGGGTTGGTGGCAGCTGCCGACAAGCCTATCACCTACGCTCCCTGCATCTGGGGCCGCCGCTACGAGATCATCCCTCTCTCGGCGGGTCTGACTTTCCTATCAGATACGGCTATCCCCTATGTGGAAGCGGTGTTTTTCCGCTCCTTTCCCTTTATGGGCACGGTTTCCTACAACGCCCAGGCCCACCAGATCCCGGCTGAGCAGGCTGACTTTGCCTACGGCGCCCTCTACGCCGATCCGCTGCCGGTAGGCAGCGCTGGGATCCCGCCTACCCTGTTGATGCAGGATATGATGCGCCACCTGCCCCCCTACTTGCGAGAGCACTACCGCCGCCAGCCTCGCGGGGATGATGACCTGCGGGTGAAAATCTGCCTTAGCTTCCAAAAGGCCATGTTCTGTGTTACCACTGCCGCCCTGCGTGCCCTCGCCCCTTTTCCTCTGGAAACTCAGGATCCCCAGCAGCAAATGGCCAACCGAGAGTTTCTCACCCCTTGGTTGCAGCGATTGGCGGGATCCCGGCTGTTAAGCATGCAGGAAGTTTTTGGTATGTGATGCTGAAACTGCGCGGCAATACGGTGATGTCAAAGACAAGTTAAGGCTCGAGGGGCGTCCGTTATCTGAGAATGGTGTCTGGATTGCAGCCCTTGCACTGTAACATGCTCTGTTTTTGGTAACACGCGACGCTCGTTTTCAAGAAGTAGAGCGCTTGCAAATAGCAATGTGGTGAGTAAAGCCACCGCATAACAACCCGGTCGGAGCCAACTGCCGAAAGTCTTCAGGGTGGTCTTTCCATATTTTGATTCTGTTCCTTTTGCTAAATATGTAGGAAATCTAAGGGCTAACGGCCCCCAGAGCGAAAGGAACTGTGCCAAAAAGTCAGCCGCTTTTCGACCATTACAATCAACTGATAAGCTAGGGCGCTGATAACGGTGGCATAAATGATGGCCGCCCAGACGATGTCGAAATTGAAGCGAGCCGCCTCGATCCGGATGCGGAAGCCCAGACCAAGCCCCGGAGCGGCAAAGAATTCCCCCACAATGGATCCAATCATCGCCAAGGTGAGCGCCAGCTTGAGGGCATTAAAAATGTAGGGCAAAGATTGAGGGATCCGCACCTGCCAAAACACTTGCCCGGCACCGGCCCCGTAAGAGCGCATCAAATCCAATTGGCTGGGATCCACCGAACGCAACCCTCGCACCGTGTTGAGCACCACCGGAAACAGCACCACCACCGCCACCACTGCTGCTTTCGAGGGCCAGTCGATGCCAAATGCCCCCACCATGACCGGGGCCAAAGCCGGAATGGGAATACTGGAGAGGGCTGCCAAATAGGGCAAAACCCCCTGTTCGATCTTGGGAAAACGGGCCAAGAGCGCCCCCAGCAACAGGCCGGATCCCACCCCCAAGCCAAACCCCACCAGCGCCTGTCGCACAAAAGTTTGCACTGCATCTCGCATCAGGGCAGCTCGCGCCATCCAGGCGGCCTGCAACACCCGCGTTGGGGTAGGCATTAATCCCGGCGGCACCCGATAGCCCACCAGCAATGTCTCCGTAAGCAGTAGTCCCAACAGCAAAATCAGCAAGGGGGGCCCCCATCCCCGCCCGCGTCGGCCCAAGCCCCAGCAGCCTGTTCCCCCAATCCAGGCGGCCAGCAAAACTGCCGGCAAAAACCAGCTTGGCGTTGCTTCTGGTACCGTTCCTCGCAGGATCCCCAAAGCCAGCAGACCCCAGAGGTAGAAGATCTCGTCTCTCCAAACAAGCAGGCCCTTCCAGAGGTTGAACGAAGCAGGTACAGCCGGTTGCATGGCCAATTGGGAATTGCGTTAACCCAGTCACCTTCTATCCAAAACCATTCTCACGGCCCAAGCAGAATCACAGAACACCACGTTAAGGCTTGGAAGTGGGATCCGGTTTTCGGCTAGAATATTCTCTCTAGGCGAGTGTTTTCTGGTTGAGTTGTGGGGTGGCGTAGCCAAGTGGTAAGGCAGAGGTCTGCAAAACCTCTATGCGCCAGTTCGAATCTGGCCGCCACCTTTCAAACCTCACTTGCATCCCAAGCAGGGCAAGCATGAAAGACAAGCTGATATTGATGATCCCCGGCCCCACTCCCGTTCCCGAGAGTGCTCTGCTGGCGATGGCACGGGGGCCCATCGAGCACCGCAGCAAAGAGTTCACCGCCATTTTGGAAGAGGTCACCGATGGGTTGCGCTGGCTGCACCAAACCACCTCCGATGTGTTTGTCTTTTCCGCCAGTGGCACCGGCGCTATGGAAGCCGGGATCCTCAACACCCTCAGCCCTGGGGATCGGGTTTTGGTGGGGGTGAACGGCAAGTTTGGGGAGCGCTGGGCGGAAATGTCCGAGCAGTTTGGCCTTCAGTGTGAGCGGGTGGAAACCCCCTGGGGGATCCCTTACCCCGTCGAGATCTTCCAAGAAAAGCTGGCTGCCGACCGGGAAAAAACCATCAAAGCCGTCATCCTCACCCACTCGGAGACTTCTAGCGGCGTAGCCAACGATGTCCAAGCCATTGCTGCTGCTGCCCGCGAGCACGGGGAAGCCCTCGTCCTGGTGGATGGGGTCACCAGCGTGGGGGCAATGCCGGTGTTAATGGACGAATGGGGCTTGGATGTGGTGGCCTCGGGATCCCAGAAGGGCTATATGATCCCACCAGGGCTGGGATTTGTGGCCGTCAGCCCGCGGGCCATGGCCGCTACGGAGCGCTCTAGGTTTCCCAAGTACTACTGGAGCTTTAAGCTGGCGCAAAAGGCCCTGCGCCAAGGCACCACTCCCTTTACACCGGCGGTGAACCTGTTTTACGCCCTGCAGGTTACCCTGCGCATGATGCGCGCAGAAGGGTTGGAAGCCATCTACCGGCGTCATGCCAAGCTGGCCCAGGCCACCCGTGCTGGCGTCAAGGCTCTGGGGCTAAAGCTCTTGGTTGATCCAGAGTCAGCGGCCAGTCCTTCGGTAACAGCTGTACTCGCTCCCGAAGGGATCAACGCTGACACCATCCGCAGCACCTTGAAGAAACACTTCGACATCGCCCTTGCCGCTGGACAAGACCACCTCAAGGGCAAAATCTTCCGCATTGGCCATTTGGGCTTTGTGAGTGACCGCGATGTGCTGATGACCTTGGCTGCTCTGGAGTCGGCTTTACACACGGCGGGCTACAGCGACTTCACTCCAGGGGCAGGAACTCGTGCTGCTGAGGAAGTACTGGCCCACGGCTAGGGATCCCTTCTGAACCCTCAGCTCAGCGGCCTTTGACACATGGCACTGACCCCTACCCCTGGCTACAATGGGGGGACATGCTTAATAAAACTTCAGAACCCAAGGGTGGCTATGGCTGTCAGCTTGGAACGCGATCCCTGCGTGGTGGCTTCCGCTGTGGAGTTGCGGCAGGTGCTGCAGAGGGTTGGCCCCCATTCTTGTCCCTTGCAGTACAACTTTCACCTGCATACCCGCTGTTCGGATGGGCAGATGGATCCGGTGGATCTGGCGGAGCAAGCACGCCGGCACGGTCTGAAGGGACTGGCCATCACCGATCACCACACCCTGAAGGGCTACGAACGAGCACGCACCCACTTGGATCGTCCCGACGACCCCATCCTGTGGCCGGGGATCGAGATCACCGCAAACCTGCTGGGCTGTGAAGTGCATATTCTCGGCTACGGCTTCGATCCCACCGATGGTGTCCTGGATCCCTTTGCCCAAGGGGAGCAGGTTCCCGGCTTGCCCGCCGCCGACGCGATCCAGGCCATTCAAGCGGCAGGAGGCTTGGCGGTGTTGGCCCATCCCTTTCGCTATTGCCTGCCTGCAGAGGAAATTGTCCCAGCAGCAGCGGAGTTGGGAATAGATGGCCTTGAGGTCTACTACGCCTACAAAAACCCGGAGATTTGGATCCCTAGCCCGGAAGTGACGGAGAAAGCCGAAGAGCTGGCCGAGACCTACGGACTTTTGAAAACCTGTGGCACCGACTCTCATGGCCCCAGTATTCTGAGGCGGATTTGAGCCAGGCTACCCAGGTGGAGAACGGGCTGCTACGGGCGTGGATAGAGCAACTGTCCAAGCCGACGCAACTGCTCTGCGGTGCCCATGCACAACAGCAGATCCCCCGGCTGCAACAGGGTTTCTCCGCTGGGGCCACCGATCAACTGGCCATCGGCCCGCCGGATTGCCACCACTAAAGCTCCGGATCGGTTTCGCAAATCGGCTTTCCGTAGGGTTTGCCCGACATAAGGACATTCTTGGGCTGCCAGCTCGTACTCCTCCAGGTAGAAAGTGCGATCCCGACCGGCAAGGATGCCATCCACAAAGTCCACAACCCGAGGACGCAGGGCAGCCGCCGCCATGCGTTTTCCGCCCGTGATGTAAGGAGAAATGGCATGGGCAACGCCCGCTCGCTGCAGTTTTTGCAAAGCCTCTTCCGTATTGGCGCGGGCAATAGTGCGAATGCGGGGGTTCAGGGTGCGGGCCGACAAGACCACGTACAGGTTCTCGGCATCGGAAGATAGGGCGGCAATCAGTCCCTCCGCCTGTTGCACCCGCGCTTCCAGCAAAGTGGCATCCAGAGTACTATCCCCCTGGAGGGCCACGTATCCCAGCTCTTGAGCCACCTGAATGGCCTCGGCAGACTGATCAATCACCAAAAATGGCACCCCTTCTGCTCGAAACTCTTGAGCCACCTGCCGCCCAATGCGCCCAAAACCGCAAATGATGTAGTGGTTGTTCAGCGCTTCCATCTGTTTCTTCCATTTCCGCTGCCGGATCCCTTCCTGAAAATGTCCCTGGATGAGGGCCTCTGTAAAGCGATTCACCATGAACCCAATGCTCAAGACCCCCATCAGGATCAAGGCCACCGTAAACAAACGCCCCCGATCCCCCAGCGGCTCCACCTCCATAAAGCCAACAGTGGTCAGGGTGATGATGGTCATGTAAAAAGCCTCCACCCACGGCCACTGCTCCACCCCGTGGTACCAAAGGGTACCGATCAGCACCACACACACCAATGCCCCCACGCCCAAGCCGAGGTCTCGCCGGATTCCGGGATCCCTTTTGGCAGCCTGGAAGGGGGGACGAGCAGAAGCCATAGAGCCCAGCCAGATCTAGCCCAGGAAAAGGAAGCAAGAACTAGAATGGGGAAGAACCTGTTGTTGATCGGTAACCAGTGGAGTGCGGATGCCTGAGTACATCAAGGTGGAATATCGGATCGGCAAAGATGGACGGGTCGCCGAGACCGTACTGAATGGTTCTGGCTCCAGTTGTACCCTAGCTACCGCCGGCTTGGAATCAGCTCTTGGAACTGTGCAGAAACGGGAGCTCTTGCCGGAGTTTCACCAACTGACTGAAATCGAGAGGGAGTCTGAGGTCTCCTTGAAGCAAACCCGCTGACTCCATATCCATTTGCCTAGGGTTCTCACCGTCTCCTCATTTTTTCTTTTTGCTCCCCTTTCCGGCCGTATTGCCGGCCCGTGCCGCTCCAACCGCAGCCTGAAACAGCCAAACAGCCAATGGAGCAGCGACAACCAAGATGATGCTGGTGGGGCCGACGCCAAAATCCGGCTCGCCAGAAGCCAACTCGAAAATTGAGCCAACAGCAGCAATGGCGCTGAGGCAGGAAACGGCCAAGAGCAGGTAACCTTTAACGCTGGTGGTCATAGAGAACCCGTTTGAGAACTACACTTGCGCAGTACAGGGCAAGCCGGTCGAATGCGTATTCGTTCGCTAAAAAGCCCTCCCACTCCTGAGAGGGCTAACTTTTATGCTAAAGCCAGGGATCCCTGTCCAGCAAGGCAAAACCAAAAGTGGGATCCCTAGAAGTTCAGCACTTGGGGTGTGGATTTAGCCGTTCACGATGATCTTGCCGACCATTCCGGCCCCACGGTGGGGCGTGCAGTAGTAGGTGTACTCACCTGGAGGAACATCAACAAAAGCCGACTCCACCACCTGCTTAGGAGCAGTGAGCAGTGCCTTGTGGGAGAGCTTGGCGGCCAGAGCCGCATCTCCACCGGGCACCTTGTCAAAGACGACGTTGTGGGGGTAGACCTTGTTGTTCACCCATTGGACGGTATCCCCTTGATTGATGGTGAGAGAAGGCGGATCGTAGACCAACTGGGCTTTGTCGGATCCCATTTTGACAATGTAGGTCTCGGCAGCAGCAGGGTTGGACAAGAACGCCACAGCCAACCCCCCAACCACAAGGCTGAGCAGGATGAGCTGCAAACGCTTCACCAGGTTAAAAACTAGAGACATGGATTCCTCTCAAAACGCAACAGCAGTTATCCCAGACTTTGCGGCTCCGTTGTTCCCTTCCAGGTAGTGAAGAGAACCCAGCCAGGCGGATGGGCAGCAGGGACAGTTGAATTCCCAATGCTCATTATAAGAGGGCTCATCCCAGAATAGAGCAATGCCCAACTGCGGGGCGGCAACATCCATCCTTTACAGGGAGCCGCGGCAGACCGAACCCGCCAAACAGCACAGCTCTTCCAGAAACCTACGGCAACCCTGTTGCCAGGCAACCCGATGCGGCTGGATCCCCAACCACTTGGGGTAGAGCATCTTGGCAGTTGGCGAGCGTGCGCAGGGAACCGAGAGCCAGTTTTCCGGGTCGTCCTCATCTCTACCCAAAAGTGCTTCGCAAAGTTTCGCAAAGTAGAGATTCTTTTTCCGTGGGATCCCTTAAAGTCCAAGAGTGTCTTGCCTAACAAATCCGTAGGGTTGTCGATGCACAAGAAGGGCAAATCATCCTAATCTCAAAGAGCAGGTTCTTGGATGCTGCTGGTCGGTATTCCTTTGAGATTCCTCAATAACATCACCTGAAAGTCAGTTGGTTGTTCAGCCCTCACCAAAATAGGGAGTCTGTTAAGATGAGCGTACAGCGTTCACCCGTAGCTGGTCCAAGCAAGAGTCGGCTTGCAACAAGTTTAGAATCGACGGATCAGCGGCTTAACATTCAAATCTTGGCCCGGTGTATTGGCACTGCCTTGAACCTGGGCGCTCCCCTCAGGGTTGAAGTGCACTACACCTCACAAGCTCGGTAGCAAGGTTTTCTTGGCAGGACGCTCTAGGGGCACAGCTGCTACTATGGTTTGTGCTTGCCTGGGGCTAGAGTGATTTTTGGGCTTCTTATTTCGTTGTATGTCCGTATAGTCACTGCTGGCTGGAACAGCACACCTGAGGTCTCTCTAGAAGAGAGGAGCTGGGCATAAGCCGACGATTTTAGTCTGGCTGGATTGAGACAACTCTATTCACTACATCATCACATAGTCATTTCAAGTTAGATTAAGACACTTTACTAATTGCTACGCAGTGCCGTCCAAACGCTCTGCGCCGCTTCCGCAACCACCCCCAACCCCTCTCCCATAGGGAGAGAGGAGCTAGGAAGCAACACAACGGAAAAGTCTCCTTCCTGCTTAAAGTGTGCTTAAAGTGATTGTATTTAGCAATGCGCAATGCAGCTTCTGTGGGGCAGGGATCCCGTTCGTCCAAAGCCTTAGGGCTGAAAAACCTGCAGGTCATATTAAACTGCGTGCGGAGTCTACAGAGCTAGTTCTGAACGATCCCCTGGATGATGGCTTCCGTAAGGCGGTCTAATCCTCCCAGGTCAGCTCTCTCGTTTTGGGAAAAGGGGTGAGGACAGTCGCCCAGCAGGCCGGAGAGCAGGGGAACTCAAACTGGTCAGAGCAGCCACAAGCACTTGGCCCAGAAAACCTTCTGCCAAGGGGGCACGGCGCTCTCAGTTGGCTTAACATTATTTCATGACCGGGCCTGGCCCTCACCTTGCCAAGGGCGGGTGGCCAATATCAGTGCCTAGGGATCCGGCTCAACTTCCTTCCCATTGCAGGCAAAACGACCATGGTAGGCATCTTCAAGCGCTTGTTCGGCTGGCGTGGTCAAGCTGCGGCCACGTCCTCACCGGAAACTGTTGCTAAGCCAACCCCAAAGAAAGCGAAAAACGACAATACTTTTTTTCTCGACCCAGATGAAGCCAAAACCCTTGGCAACATCGAGTATATGCGCACCCCCAGGATCGTGAAGCACACCTTCCAGGATTTCGGCAGCAAGGAGAAGGTGGAGGTGGTGGAGCAGGTCTCTTCCCTCAGCAAAGTTAAGTTGTCCGCAGAGGCAGCCAAAACTCCTGAAACCGCTTCTGAGCAGGGATCCTCCGCTTCAAGCAGCAGCGGAGTAAGCCCACGCCGTCAAGGGGGATCGGACATGGATACCTTCCGCAATATGGCCCGCAGCCTAAAACGCAAATAAGCCAAACTCAGGTTGATCCCTGTCAGAGCCAACCAGAGGCTGGATCCCAGCTTTCCTCTTCGCAGCAGCGACAGGCGTGATACAACTGCTATCGAACCGGCTAATCTGCGACTGAACTGAGGAGGAGCAATGGCGATTAAGCGAGGCACCTTGGTGCGGGCTATCCGCGAGAAACTGGAGGGTAGCTTAGAAGCGCAGGCAAGCGATCCTTTTATTCCCAACTACGTTTTCGAGACCCCCGGAGAAGTCGTGGATATCAAAGGTGACTACCTGCAGATTAAGTTTGGGGCTGTTCCCACCCCTACGGTTTGGCTGCGGGCGGATCAGGTTCAGGAGATGGCGGGTTGAGTAGAAGCACGGAATGTTCCCCATCTGCATACCCCGTGATGGGGTGAAGGGGGATCCATGGCACTCCTGGCTGCTCCCAACCGTGAACAAATCCTGCAGCGTAGGCAGCTTTTGCGTCGGCAACGGCGCAGCCGATTCTGGCAGGGATCCTGGCGCCTGACCGGTTCGATGACCCTCTTGGCGCTGCTGGTGCTGGGCCTACGGCAGCCCCACTGGCAAATTCGTCAGCCAGAGCAGATTCAGGTAAAAGGGGCCCACTGGGTCGATCCCGCCTGGATACGGGCACAATTGCCCCTGCAGTATCCCCTCAACATTTGGCAGGTGCAACCGGCTGTTTTGGAAAGGGCTTTGCTGGGATCCCCGACCCGCCCCTCTCCCATCGAAAGCGTCCAGGTGCAGCGGCGGCTGCTGCCGGTGGGTGTCATCGTCCAGGTGCGGGAACGGCAACCTGTGGCGCGCGCGCGATGGGGCGACCAGATGGGCTGGGTGGATGTCCAGGGCAACTGGCTGTCTCCCGATCCCTACCGTTCCCCCAAGTCTTGGCCTGAGCTGGAGCTGCTGGGCTGGGAGAACCACACCCCAGACCAATGGGCGCTGTTGCTCAAGGCTTTGCAGCAATCTGAGATTCAGATCAGGGCAGTGGATTGGCAATCTGGAGCGGGAATTACCCTGCATACTGAGCTGGGCAACGTCTACCTGGGGCCAATTTCCGACCGCTTGCCCTTGCAAATTCAGACCCTCAACCAAATGCGGGATCTGCGCCGCTACTGCGAGTGTACGCCCGACGACATCGTCCAGATTGACCTCACCAGCCCCAGTGTGCCCACCTTGCAACTTACCCCCACGGCCACCCAGGAGCGCTGGAAAGACGTGCGGATGCCCTAGCTTTGCTATGAACCCGGTGCCGGCGGTGGAGGTGAACCAATTGTGGACAGCTTATCCCGGTCATCCGCCGGTGCTGCAAGGGCTGGATCTACGGGTCGAGGTTGGGCAACATCTGGGGGTGATCGGCCCCAATGGCGCGGGTAAAACTACCCTGTTCCTCACCCTCTGCGGCCTGTTGCCCCCCTGCTCTGGCCAGGTGAGTTTGTTTGGCCAGCCGCTGCGGCCCGGCCAGTTTCGCCCTGAGGTGGGGTTGGTGTTTCAGGATCCCAACGACCAACTGTTTGCCCCATCGGTGGCCGAAGATGTGGCCTTTGGACTGCGCAATTTGGCCCGTCCTGAGGCGGAGATTGCGGCTGCCGTTCAGGCCGCCCTGCAGATGACCGGCACCCTCCATTTGGCCGATCGTCCCCCCCATCACCTCTCCGGTGGGGAAAAGCGCATGGTCGCCATTGCCGGGATCCTGGCGATGAAACCCCAGTTGGTGCTCTACGATGAGCCGACGGCCAACCTCGATTTGCGAGCCCGGCGGCGGTTGATAGTTTTTTTGCAACAGGCCGCCCACACTTTTCTGCTGGCTTCCCACGATCTGGAGCTGATCCTGGAGGTGTGCGATCAGGTCATCCTGTTGGATCAAGGGCGGATCTGGGCCCAGGGATCCCCGGCCCACCTGATGGGCCAAGCCGACCTCATGGAAGCCCACGGCCTGGAAGTGCCCCCCTCACTGCGCCGATGATCCAGGAGTCGATGAGCGGTGAAAGTTGAAAAATGTCAAGAATTATTTTTGAATTGATAACAATTTTGCCTCTCTTAATAAAAAGCTATCGTGCTAATTAAAAATATTGATTTTCGTCCAGGATTAAATAGGGATATCATTTTGTTAAGTCGGGGATCCCTTCTCTGAGTCGTCCTAATCGATTTTGTATGATCGATTGTGTACAAGGAAAGATGTGGACTTAGCTCAGAGTTGGCAGCTTTGCCCGCCTGAGTGACAGTTGCGGTTAACCCTGATGGCTCCTACAACCTGTTCTGACTTCAGTCGGAGGTCTGTGGCTCAGAGCCTTCTCCCCTCAGAGGGGGGTCTCTGGTGGCTGGGGTAGGTGTCGCCGGGAAAAGCTGTCAATCGAGATTTGGGCAGAGGATCTCTCTGATGAAATCGAAAGGAGATTGCATGAGCGAACCCAATAAGCGAGATCAATTTGCCTTGTTGCTGGGTTCGACAACGTTCAGGAACTGAGTGTTCAGAAGTGGAGAGTTGATATGCCTATTGCAGTTGGAATGATCGAGACCCGCGGGTTCCCGGCAGTGGTGGAAGCTGCCGACGCCATGGTCAAGGCGGCCCGCGTTACCCTGGTGGGTTACGAGAAAATCGGCAGCGGTCGGGTCACCGTGATCGTGCGGGGGGATGTCTCGGAGGTGCAAGCCTCGGTGGCTGCCGGTTTGGAGTCTGCCAAGCGGGTGAGCGGGGGTGAGATTCTCTCCCACCACATCATTGCCCGTCCCCACGAGAACCTGGAGTTTGTGTTGCCCATCCGCTATACCGAGGCGGTAGAGCAGTTCCGCACCTAGTCCCCACTTCAGTAAAGTTCGCACCCCAGAAAGTTCGCACCCCACTTTCACTTTCAGCGTAAGGAGTACCTATGGCTATTGCAGTTGGAATGATCGAAACCCTGGGCTTCCCGGCAGTGGTAGAAGCTGCCGACGCCATGGTCAAGGCAGCCCGCGTTACCCTGGTGGGTTACGAGAAAATCAGCAGCGGTCGGGTCACCGTGATCGTGCGGGGGGATGTCTCGGAAGTGCAAGCCTCGGTGGCTGCCGGCATTGACTCGGTGAAGCGGGTGAACGGCGGCCAGTTGTTGTCTTGGCACATTATCGCCCGTCCCCACGAGAACCTGGAGTACGTGTTGCCCATTCGCTACACCGAGGATGTGGCTCAGTTCCGCGAAGGGGTAAATGCCATCCGTCCCTTCACCCGTCCCTGATGCGTATTGCCATTGTGCGGGGCACCGTCACCAGCACTCAAAAGGATCCCAGCTTGACGGGCGTGAAGTTTTTGTTGGTGCAGTACGTCGATCTCGAGGGCCAGCCGCAACCCGATTACGCTGTGGCTGCCGATCCGGTGGGGGCCGGCATTGACGAGTGGGTGCTGGTTAGCCAAGGCAGTGCCGCTCGCCAGCCGCAAGGAAACCAGACTCGCCCGCTGGATGCAGTGGTGATGGCGATTATCGATACGGTCAGCGTTGGCGGTCGCTCTCTCTACAACAAGCGCGATCAACGCTAGCTGGGATCCCTTCCCTTCTCATCTCTCTTGCTGCCCTTGTCCGCCCTACTGCGTTCTAGAGGCTCACGGTTATGCCTGCTCACACCTATGCTGCACCGCCAACGCCCTGGTCTCGCCGACTGGCGGAGCCCAAGATCGATCCCACAGCCTACGTGCATTCTTTCTCCAACCTCATTGGGGATGTGCGGGTGGAAGCGGAGGTGCTGATCGCCCCGGGAACTTCCATTCGCGCTGACGAGGGATCCCCCTTCCACATTGGCGCCAGATCCAACATTCAGGATGGGGTGGTCATCCACGGCCTGGAACAGGGGCGGGTGATAGGAGAAGACGGCCAACCCTACTCCGTTTGGATTGGCAGAAACACTTCCATTGCCCACATGGCTCTGATCCACGGGCCGGCCTACGTGGGCAACGACTGCTTTATTGGCTTCCGCTCGACGGTGTTCAACGCTCGGGTTGGGGATGGCTGCATCATCATGTTGCATTGCCTGATCCAGGATGTGGAGATCCCCCCAGGCAAGTACGTGCCTTCTGGATCCATCATCACCACCCAGGCCGAGGCCGACCGGCTGCCCGACGTCCAGGATAGCGATGCCAAGTTTGCCCAACACGTGATCGGCATCAACCAAGCCCTGCGAGAGGGCTACCAGTGCAGCGAAAACCTCGTCTGTATCGCTCCCATCCGCAACGAACTGCAGCGCACCTCTAACTCAACGGCTACGGAGACGGCACCCATGACTCATTCTTCCCATCGCGGCAATGGCCGGAACGGCGGCGGATCCCCTCTCAAGCCGGAGGTGGTGGAGCAAATTCGCGCCCTGCTGGCCCAAGGCTATCGCGTGGGGCTGGAATATGCCGATGCTCGCCGCTTCAAAACCTCTTCCTGGCAAAGCGAAAGCCCAATCACCAGCACCCACGAGGCGGAGGTGGTGCAGTCATTGGGGGCCATCCTGGCAGAACACCAAGGGGAATATGTGCGCCTGCTGGGGATCGATCCCAAGGCCAAACGGCGGGTGCTGGAGCAGATCATCCAAACCCCCGATGGGCCGGCGCTGGTTTCTGGGATGCCCAGCCGCGTCTCGGCAGCCGCTGCCCCGAGTTCTGGCACATCCGGCCCTCAGTCTGGCTCAGGGCTAGAGGAAGAAATCCGAACGCTGTTGGCGCAGGGGTATCGCATTGGCCTGGAGGTGGCCGATGCCCGCCGCTACCGCACCTCTTCTTGGCAGACCTTGAGCAATTTGAGCGGTCAGCCGCAGGAGATCCTGGCCGCTGTTCAGGCTGCCCTAGCAGAGCACCAGGGAGAATATGTGCGCCTGTTGGGGATCGATCCCAAAGGCAAACGGCGGGTGCTGGAGAAGGTCATTCAAACCCCGCAAGGCCAGGTGAGCAGCAGTCCTGCAGGAACCGGCGTGGTGGCAGATACGGCTCCTGCGGCAGGGGGCAGTGCCGGCCTGGATCTGGAGGTGCAGGAGGAGGTGCATCGGCTGCTGGCCCAAGGCTACCGCATTGGCTACGAGTATGCCGACGAGCGCCGCTTCAAAACCTCTTCCTGGCAGAGTGGGCCGGCCATTCGCGCCACCCGTGGGCCAGAGGTGTTGGCCAAGCTGACGGCTGCCCTGGCGGAGCACCAGGGAGAGTATGTACGCCTGCTGGGGATCGATCCCAAAGGCAAACGGCGGGTCTATGAGCGCATAATCCAAACCCCTAGCGGAAAATCTGCTGCTGCTGCCGCGGCTCCTGCTTCTGCCCCCAAGGGATCCCTTTCTGGCACCCGCCTCAGCGCCGAGGTGGTGGCTCAGGTACAGCAGTTGCTCAGCCAAGGCTACCGCATCGGCACCGAACATGCGGACAAGCGCCGTTTTCGCACCTCTTCTTGGCAAAGCTGTAGCCCCATCGAGGCCACCCAAGTGCCGCAAGTGGTGGCAGCTCTGGAAGCCTGTCTGGAGGAACATCGCGGCGAATACGTCCGCCTGCTGGGTATTGACCCAAAAGCCAAACGGCGAGTGCTGGAGCAGATCATCCAAACCCCTTGAGGGATCCCAGCTTTTTTTGACCTCTGTTGGTTCAAGTCCAACCCCCCAGCGATGAGGAGCACCCTGTTGGCCTCTACTTTGCCCAACTCCATGACGCTCCGCACCTTGCTCGGCCAAAACGGCGAAACTCGCTATTTTGTCAGTGGTGAGGTGCAGGTGGAAGCTGGGGTGGGGATTGGGGCAGGGGTGCTGCTGCGGGCTAACCCCGGCTGTCGGATCTACATCGAGCGCGGCGCGTGTATCGGCATGGGATCCGTTCTGCACGCCTGTGGGGGATCCCTCATCGTGGAGGCGGGAGCAACCTTGGGAATGGGGGTGCTGGTGATCGGGCAGGGCACCATCGGCAAAAACGCCTGCATCGGCTCAGAAACCACAGTGCTGAATTGTTCGGTGCTCAGCCAAGCAGTCATTCCCCCCGGCTCGCTGCTCGGGGATCCCACCTATGGTTTCGATCTCCAGGAGGCGGGCGGCAGCAAGCCCATCCCGGCAGAGCCCTCGCCGGCGGCAGTGGAAATGGCTCCAGAGATGTCGCCTGAGCCGTCTCCCCCACCCAGTTCTCCGGTGGCCAATGTTGAAAAGCAAACCCGCCGTTGGCACCAAGAAAAATCCGACTCCCCAGAGACCAAAACCCATAAGCTCAATGGGATCCCTGGCCATTGGGAATTGGATCGCCTCTTGAGCAAGATTTATCCCCATCGACAGGTGCTCTCCTCTGGGGATAGCCGGCTCTAATGGCTAAACTGGCGTGAGTAGTTAGGATGCCGATGTCAACCTCCCTGGGCCTGATTCAGACGCGCAGCTTTCCAGTCATCGTGCGCATTGCCGACGCTATGACCAAGTCGGCAGGCGTGACGCTGATCGGCTTTGAGAAAACCTCGGGGGGCTACTGCACAGCCATTGTGCGGGGGGGAATTGCCGATGTGCGCATTGCCATTGAGGAGGGCATTGAGCTGGCCCGCCAGTTCGAGCAAGAGGAGATCTCCAGTTTGGTGATCCCGCGCCCCCTGCCCAACTTGGAAGTGGTACTGCCGATCAGCAGCAAGCTGTCTCAACTGGCGCAAAACCGCGGCTATAGCCGCCTCAGCAACTTGGCCGTGGGCCTGCTGGAAACTCGCGGCTTCCCGGCGATGGTGGGGGCTGCCGATGTCATGCTCAAAACGGCGGATGTCCAACTGGCGGCCTATGAAACCATCGGGGATGGCCTATGTACGGCCATTATCCGCGGTACGGTAGCCAACGTGGCCATTGCCATCGATGCCGGCATGTACGAAGCAGAGCGCATTGGGGAACTGCACGCGGTGGCGGTGATCCCCCGCCCTCTGGACGAACTGGAGCAAGCCCTGCCGGTGGCCAGTTGTTTTGTTGCCCAGCCAGTGACCTTGCCGGTAACCCTTCCTCAAGTTCAGGAACAGGAAGTGCAGCGCAACGATACGGCTGTGGAACGGATCCCTGTTTATCTGGAGCCGCCTGAAACTCCCTAGCCCCCTGAGCAATCCATCTGTTGCCCAAGAAAGCCGAGCAGGGCAGAACGGAAAAATGCTAGGCTACTGAAAGACCTGGGTCCGTGCAGCTCCGACGCCCAAACCGTGTCAGGATCGGAAGATAGCAGCACCACGGGATGCTCTGAGCAGGCGCGTCAACCCGGGTCGCCCTTTGCAGCCCTACTTCTCTCTGCTGGGTTCTCTCCTCCTTGCCCTAGCAGCGCATTACACTATGTCCGAGTCCGAAACAGACAATCCCCTCGCCAACTGGGCTCAAAAAGCCTTTTACTTCGGCATGGGTTTGGCGGCTGTGGCGGCGGATAATGCTGCCAAGGTGGCCAGCAAAGCGGGTATCCGTCTGATGGAGTTGCGCAAGCAGGCGCAAGCTTTGGTGGACGAGCTGGTGGAGCGGGGGGCGATGACCGCTGAAGAGGCGCGGGCTTACATGGATGCCATCGCCGCCAACGCCAACCGCAAGGGAGAAGACAGACAAACTGCCGGTCCCCGCAAGATCACCATCGACGACATTAGCAATGCCGAGGGCGAGGCAGGCACGGCCATCGAACTTTCAGAAGCGGCCCGTTTGCGCCAGAAGATCGCCGAATTGCAAGCTGAGTTGGATCGCATCAAGGGCAAATCCCAAGCGAAAGGATAGCCCAATAGGAAAATGGATTTGAAGACTACCTGTATGTGAGACTATGTGAGACGTCTCCCTGAGGCGTCAGGGATCCTCATCCTTGTAGAGCGAGGAGCAGGTCAAGCTGATTCATTTCCAAACTGCAGAAAAGATAAGGGCGTCTGCCGGGTGGGCAGGAGCGTCTCAATCGAGTCTCAATCAAACTGGGTTGAGTTTGAGCTCAGACAGCAGGAATGAGGATCCCGTCTTCCGAGAGAAAGCGGGAGCTGAGAAAGGGACGCAGCGCCTTGGGAATGCGAATTGAGCCATCCGGCTGTTGGTGATTTTCCAGCAGGGCAGCCAGAGAGCGCCCCACCGCCAAGCCAGAGCCGTTCAGGGTGTGGACAAACTGGGTGCCTTTCTGGCCGGCTTCTTTGTAGCGCAGGTTGGCACGGCGGGCCTGAAAGTCCCAGCAGTTGGAGCAACTGGAGATCTCGCGGTATTGATTTTGGGAGGGGAACCACACCTCCAAGTCAAAGCAGCGGGCTGCCGCAAAGCCCAAATCGCCGCTACACAGCTCCACCACCCGGTAGGGCAGCTCCAGCATCTGTAAAATGGCCTCGGCATCCTGCACCAGCTTCTCGTGTTCGGCTTCCGATTGATCTGGGCGAGTGACCTTAACCAGCTCCACTTTTTGAAACTGGTGCAACCGGATCAGCCCCTTGGTGTCGCGGCCATAGCTGCCCGCCTCGCGGCGAAAACAAGGGGTGTAAGCACAGAAGTAAAGAGGGAGGGACTCCGCAGGGATCACCTCATCCCGGTACAGATTGGTAAGGGGAACTTCCGCCGTCGGGATCAGCCACAGGTCGTCATCAGCACAGCGAAAGCTGTCTTCGGCGAACTTGGGCAATTGCCCCGTCCCCTGCAAAGCGGCGCTGTTGACCAAAAAGGGTGGGATCACCTCGGTGTAGCCGGCTGCAACGTGGCGCTCCAGCATCATGGCAATCAAAGCCCGTTCCAGGGCCGCGCCCGCCCCTACCATAGCCACAAAGCGGCTTTGGGCCACTTTGACCGCACGGCCAATCTCCAGCAACCCCAGTTTTTCGGCAATCTCGTCATGGGGAAGGACAGGATGGGCAGGTTTCAGCTCCTCACCCCAGCGGCGCACCTCTACATTGTCGGCCTCATCTCGGCCAACCGGCACGCTGGGCAGGGGCAAATTGGGCAGGGTAAGCAGCCGAGCACGAATCTCCTCTTCCAGCTCCCGTTCCTGCTGCTCCAGTTGGGCAATCTCGGCCTTGAGATCCACCCCCCGCTGCCGCAGGGCCGCCACTTCGGGGCCTTGGGGATCCGCCCCCTGGCGGAGGATCTCGCCGACTTTTTTGCCGAGACTGTTGCTTTCGGCCTGCAGGGATCCCTTGCGGGCCTCCAACCGCCGCCGCTCCCGATCCAACTGCAGGATCCCATCCAGATCGACTGTGGCCCGGCGGTTTTGCAGGGCTTGGCGTACCTGTTCAGGGCGATCCCGCAGCAGCTTCAGATCCAGCACAGAGATGGTCTACCCTCAGCTCCAGATATCCGACCTATTTCTTTAGCCAGCTAAACATGGCCCGCAGCTCCCTGCCCACCTGTTCGATGGGGTGTTCGGCCTCGCGCCGCCGCATCGCTGTGAACCCCGGCTTGCCGGCCTGATTTTCCAAGACAAACTCACGGGCAAATTGGCCGCTTTGAATCTCGGCGAGGATGCGTTTCATCTCGGCGCGGGTTTGCTCCGTGATGATGCGGGGGCCACGGGTGTAGTCGCCGTATTCTGCCGTGTTGGAGATGCTCTGGCGCATTTTTTCCAGGCCGCCCTCGACGATGAGATCCACGATCAGCTTCACCTCGTGCAGGCACTCGAAGTAGGCCAGTTCCGGCTGGTAGCCCGCTTCCACCAAGGTTTCAAACCCCGCTTTGATCAGAGCCGTCAGCCCACCGCAGAGCACCACCTGCTCGCCAAAGAGGTCGGTTTCGGTCTCTTCCCGGAAGGTGGTTTCCAAAATGCCGGCCCGCGTGCCACCGATGGCTTTGGCATAGGCCATGGCCCGCTCCCGTGCCATTCCCGAGGCATCTTGATAGACGGCAAACAGGCAGGGCACCCCTTCCCCCGCTTGGTAGGTGCGCCGCACCAAGTGCCCAGGGCCTTTGGGGGCAACCATGATGACATCCACGTCTGCCGGCGGCTGGATCTGCCCGAAGTGAATGTTGAAGCCGTGGGCAAAGAGGAGCACGTTCCCCGGCTGCAGGTGGGGACGGATTTCGCCCTGGAAAACGGCCTTTTGCACTTCATCGGGCAGTAAAATCATCACCCAGTCGGCGGCAGCGGCAGCATCCGCCACCGTTTTGACCATCAAGCCGTCTTGCTCGGCTTTAGGCCAGGAAGGGCTGCCAGGGTAAAGGCCAACGATGACCTGGACACCGCTATCGCGCAAATTGAGGGCGTGGGCGTGGCCTTGGCTGCCATAGCCGATGATGGCAACGGTTTTATCGGCCAAAGGCTCCAGGTTGGCGTCGGTGTCGTAGTAGAGGCGGGCCATGGTCGAGCAGGGCGTGAGCAGGTGCTTGACTAGGATAGCAGGATTGGATCCAACTTGCTGACCTCAAGCGCCGTGATGAACAGTTTTCACCCACCTTAGGCGCTTGGGCTGTACACACATGCGAGCGGTTGTGGCGATCATAACCGGCAGCCAGTGGAGCATGTAGACCAAGCCCAGGGCGGTGTGCCACCAAAGTCGCCGTCCGCGCAAGCCCTCCACCTGGCGTAGCCCCCGGTAAAAGGCCACCGTCAGGCAGCCCATCACCAGCGCGTTCAAGGGGAGCAGCACCGAGGAGTGGCCCGTCAACAGCACCCAGAGGGTGTCGGGAACCAAGGCCATCGGCAGCAAGTACTGAGAAATAAAGAAGGCCCAGAGATCCACCGTTTTGGCCATCCCCATCCGGCGACCGAGGATCCCTGGCCAGTAGTCGAGATAGCGCTGGTAGCCCCCTTCTGCCCAGCGGCAGCGCTGGTGCCAGAGGCTTTTCCAAGAGGTGACCCCTTCTTCGACAATGGCCGGCTCTGGCAGAAAGGCGATATCTACGCCCGCCAGGTGCAGCTTAAAGGTGAGATCCAAGTCGTCGGTGAGGGTGGCCTCGTTCCAGCCGCCGCACTTTTCCAAAACATCTCGCCGCACCAGTTGGCCGTTGCCACGTAGCTCGCCAATACCCCTCACAGCCACGCGCTGCTGCTGGAAGTAAGCATCAGAGGCCATTTCCGCCACCTGCCCCAAAGTCCAGAAGTTGACCTTGGGGTTGCTCAGGGCCTTGCGCACCTGGACAGCGCCTACCGTCCGTCTGCTGAAACGGCTGCGCAGGCTGCTCACTTGAACAAACAAGGGTAGAGTGCGGGCAAGAAAATCCGAGGGCACCACAGCATCGGCATCGCAGACCAGGATGATCTCCCCTTGAGTCAGGGGCAGTACCTCGTTGAGGGCGCCGGACTTACCCCCGCCCCGCCCCGGCTGCCGTCGGTAAACCCGCAGATGGGGGATCCGCTTTTGGGCTTCCCGCAGAACGTCAGGGGTGGCATCGCTGCTGTTGTCGTCGATGGCCCACAGCTCCAGATGGCTGGTGGGGTAACGGAGCTGGGTCAAGCTGTGCAACAGCCGTGGGAGCACTGCGCTCTCGTTCTTGGCTGGGATCAACACAGCCACACGGGGCAAGGCCAGCCCGCCCAACTCGTCACCGAACTTAGCAAGACCGCTCTGCCCATCCCGTTGCATTGGCAGGACAGAGTCATTGTTGTTAGGGTCATCGCTGTTATCTGTTGACCTGGGATCCCGGCGGGTCGCAGCGGCAGGAGGAAGTCTCAGAGGGGGCAGGGAGGTCGCCGGTTGCAGGCGAAATAAGCGGCTAATGTGGATCACCATGAACGTGGCCAGACCGACGGTGATCCAACGGGCCGTCGGCACCACATGCATCAGGCTGACCACCCCCCACACCATGGCCAGAACCAGCAGAGCCTTGAGACGGCGGCGCTGGGCCGAGGTGAGCAACCAATCGGGAAGATGAAGATCCTCGAGAGGCTCTGGCTCTGACCAGACGAACTCAGACATGGGAATCCTCCCCCGGGCGGCAATGTTACCCAACCTCGCCAGCCTGTGCGAGCGTTAACCCAAAGGCTGTTAAGAGGTTGTTACCTATTGTCACCCATTGTGTTGGCGAAACGGAGTTCTCGAGAACCTACAGGCGAGAAAAATTGGGGATCCCGACTGCCTCTTCTCCGGCAAGGGGGTGAGCGGCCTAGGGGTTGCCGCGAATCTCTTTGATTACCCCATCTTCCAGGAGGATCTCGACCTGCATTTTCTGGATCAGGTTGTCTCCTTTTTGGACTCGGAAGAAGCTCTCCACATTGCCCTGCAGCACTTCTTGGTTAAGCTCCAGGGTGCTCAGTTGGTTGATCTGCTGCAACAATTGGTTTTTCTGATCCAAGAGGCGGATTTTCTGCTCGTTCACGCGGCTTTTCACCGCTTCCACCTGTTGGAGCACTTGGGGGCTGTTGGGGTTGGGGCTCTGTTTCTCCAGTTCGGCAATAGCCCGCTTGCCCTGAAACTCCAGCTGTTGCATCTGAGCATCGGTGGCTTCGATCTGCCGCTCTAATTGCTCCTGCATTTCCTTTTTCCAAAGGGGTGTGACCACCACCTTAACGGGAATGTTGCGTTTGAGCAGTAATTGAGTGCCGTTGCTGACGTTGTTTTCTTCCATAAGACTCATCCAGGCAGACGACCAACCAAACCAGGGGCTTGTGCCCATTGTAGAAAGCTCCCCTCAAAAGCTCTGGGGTTGGGGAAGAGGAGCTTGACAGACCGGATCCTCCCCCGCCGAGCCGGAGAATCCATCTACTTATCCTACCGGCTGGGATCCCTGCGGTAAAGTCTTGATTTCGGGAAACTGCAATTTTGGTTAAGGATCTTAAAGGCCGCCGCCTTGCCCTGGCACAGATTCGGCTAGCGTGAGAGACAGTGTTCTTTTTTGCGGCAGCCATGAGTGAACTGGCTTCGACCCCCTCCAAACCCTCTGCTGGGATCACCGAGCCGGTGCGGATTGCCTCTCGAAAAAGCGAGTTGGCTTTGGTGCAGACCCAGTGGGTGATGGGTCAGTTGCAAGAACACCATCCGGGATTACCTCTGGAGCTCAACACCCTCTCCACCCAGGGAGACATCATCCTGGATGTAGCCCTGGCCAAAATTGGAGACAAAGGTCTCTTTACCAAGGAATTGGAGGTTAGCCTGCTCAACGGCAGCAGCGACTTGGCGGTACACAGCCTTAAAGACTTGCCCACTCGCCTGCCGGAGGGCTTGGTGTTGGGGGCGATCACGCGGCGGGAGGATCCCCTGGATGCTTTGGTGGTGGGGGAAAAGTTCCGGGATTACCGACTGGCCACCCTGCCAGAGGGGACGGTGATCGGCACTTCATCGCTGCGGCGGCTGGCCCAACTGCGCCATGCCTTTCCCCACTTGCACTTTAAGGATGTGCGGGGCAACCTCAACACCCGCTTGGCCAAGCTGGAGAGGGGAGAGTACGACGGCCTTATTTTGGCAGTGGCCGGGTTGAAGCGCCTGGGCAAAGCCGACCGGATCCACGAGGTGCTGGATCCCGGCGTGTCTCTGTACGCGGTTGGCCAGGGATCCCTGGGAATCGAGTGCCGGCAGGGGGATGAGCGCATCCTCGATTTGGTGCGACCCTTGGCGGATGTGGAAGCGACGGCGCGCTGTTTGGCCGAGCGGGCCTTCTTGCGGGCTTTGGAAGGAGGGTGTCAAGTGCCCATTGGCGTTCACAGCCAAGTCCGAGGGGAGGAGCTGCACCTAACCGGTATGGTGGCCGACCTGGATGGCCGGCGGCTCATCCGCGATACTCAGACGGGATCCACCGCCGATCCCGAGGCAGTGGGGATGGCTCTTGCAGAAAAGCTAAAACGGCAGGGGGCCGACGAGATTTTGCAGGCCATTTTTGCCCAGGCCCGCCGTTAGGCTTTCCTACTTTTTCTGAGTAGGCTTTGAGAACTTCAGCTAGGGTCAGCTGAAGAAAAGGGGGAACAATGAAGTCCCCCCTACGTGAATTGCACTCAAATGGGAAATTCGCATTCGCAGCAGCAGTATCTAAGCTCTAGCTTAGCTTGCAAAACCGCCGTATCATCTTGAACTACTAAGGTCACTCGGTTGTTGGCAATCTCTGCCGGCGAGAGGGTTAGGGTTTTGGTGAAAGTTTGGCCAGGCTGACTTGGGGAAGCATATAAAAACCCTGATTGGGTTAGAGTCCCGCCGTTGTATAGGTAGTACTTGTCGTTGCCCGCGTCAGGAGAACTGGTGCTGCTAGCTGCCAAGTTGTTGCGGTAGGCAAATGTAAGGGTGCCTCCCATCCGGCAGCCTATTCTACAAGGGGGGCTCCATTGGAAGGTATGGGCAAAGACTTTATTCGCTTGGGGATCTCCCCAGTTGGTTGTTCCGGAGGAACCCTGGAGAGTTGTCCAAATTTGGGGTGGAACCTCCGATGGCAGGGGGGAAGCAGGGTTTGGCGGAGGAGCGCTGAGGGTTACTGAGCGCAACACCATGGGTCTCGAGCACGGAAGGCCAGGCAGAGGTCTTGGCGAAGGGGGGAAAGGAACCTGGCGGAATAGCTCATCTACAGTTTCTGAGGATTCTTCCGAAGCTATGGGAGCTGGGGAGGGTGTTGACCTAGGCACAGAAGGCATAGGCTGCCTAGCTGGCTCCGGGGCCTGAGCCACCAAAAGATGATCTTCAGCTAGGGCAACACCCGAAAGAAAACCACTCTCCCAAAAGGGCGTAAGTAGCAAGGCTAAAATGCCTAGACGCAGTCCTATGTATTCTCCAAATCTTGATAGAGATGCCCACTTCCTTCTCAGCTCAAGCCAAAGCTGAGAATTTACTAGCAAAGGCATTGGGGAATACAAGCAGGTTCCTTAAACTTTGTAAATTCTTGTGAATTCCAGCTCAATTCCAGCTTTTTCCTTTGCTTGATCATGTAGCGGGGCTTGGCTTCCTAGAAGGGCAAGAATTAGAGACGGGAGAAAATCCGCCGCTCAAATTTCAGCCCCAGCCAGATTACCCCGATCCCACAGGCCACCAACGCCACCGACTTGACCAACAGGCCGGTTGGGTACTCGAAAAAGCGGGTCAGCACCACCAGGGTCAGCCCCAACAGTCCCTGCCAGAAACGTCCTCGCCGCCCCTGCTGCAGCCCTTCCCAGCAGAGCACTGCCGACAACCCCAGCAACAGCAGAGTTACTATCCAGTGGGCAAAGAAGCCAAAGGCCAACCCATCCGTTGAGTTGGGAGAGAGGAGGCTGCTCACCCCCACCAGAAGCCCCAAGCCAAGCAGAGAGACCAAAACGGTGGCATCCTCGAGCCAAACCCCAATGGGCTGGGATCCCTTCTCCTGCCAACCCTGCCACCAGCCCCAGCCCGCCAGCAGCAGTAACCCCGCCGCCGACAGCCCAGCCCAGGGATCCCCAGCGTCCAAGAGGGGATCGGCAGGAAGATCAACGAGCCAGGTGCCCCAGAAGCTCCAGACATAGAGCAGGACACCCAACCCCAGCAGAGCCAAGTTCTGGGCCGTCGGGGCCAAATCCAAGCCTTGCTCCAGCTCGCCGGGAAGCTCCTGATCCCTTCCTTCGGTTGAAACCTGCCTTATCCAAGGATCATGGCGTTGGTGCCAGAGAGCCAGCCCCCACACGACCGCGACACCAAGCAGATGCCAAAGGGTCAAGCTTGGAAAAGAGCTGCCCAAACGGTTGGCCAGCCCTTGCAACGCCAGGCCAAAGTTCACCACCGCCAGGGCAAAAACCCAGCGAGAACAACACCAATAGGCCAGAGAAACCAGCAGGCCCAAGGCCAACCAAGGATAGAGATAGAGGAAGTTGACAGGCCCCCAATCCCAGAAGTCGGCTACCATCCCCGAGCCCAGCAGAACGCAGGCCAGTACACCGCTGGGGCTGTGACGCAAGCTGTAGGCCATGGCCAAACTGCCCATCCCCCAGGCCCAAAACAAGCCTGCCGCAGATCCCCCAAGCTGAACCCACTGCGCCATCAGGCCAATACAGGCTCCCAGGGTCAGTTCACCGGCTATCAGCAGGGCGCTGCCCAGCCGTCGGGATCCCTGCTGCCAAACCTGGAAGCCAGCCACCTGCAGCCCTACCATGAGGGCCAAGCACCCCCAGGCTCTTGCCCAGCGGGGAATGGCAGCCCAGTTGGCCGCCACAAAGGAGATCACCCCTAGGCCCACCAGAACTGCGCCAAACAGCAGCAGCACCAGGGCAAATCGCCCGCCGGCTGAGCGTTGCAAACTCTCCAGTTGGTAATACTCCCGCAGGCGATCCCGTTGGGCAGGTTCGATCAACCCCTGCTCCACCCAGGTGTTCAGCAGGTCGGCCAGTTGGCGGCGGAAACGCTCGCCGGGGTAGGGGGGGCGGGGAGAGGTCATGGCGGGATCCCGACAAGCGAAAGGAGGCTCGGGCGTTAAAGGAGTGGGATCGCTGAGGCGATTATAGTCCCTCACCCCTGGCTCCTCTCCCTCTAGGAGAGAAGGAATTGGGATCCCACTGCCTGAAGCACCCGCTGCAACACCTCTTGATAGCCAGCCACCGGATCCCCCAGATCAAAGCGAAAGAGATCTTTATCCAGCACCCGCGGCTCAGATCCCCCCCGATCCCAAAGACGGCAGGTATCGGGGCTAATCTCATCCGCTAGCCAGATCTGCCCTTGCTCGTCCAGGCCAAACTCCAGCTTAAAGTCCACCAGCTCTAGGCGGCAGCTTCGCCAGAAAGCCTGCAGATGGTTGTTGATGGCCAAAGCCAGGGATCCCAAGCGCTCCACCTGCTCCGGCGTGGCCAACTGCAATAGGCGGATGTGATCTGGGGTCACCAAGGGATCCCCCAAGGCATCGTTTTTGTAATAGAACTCCACCAGCGGCGGCTCGATGGGAAGGCCCTGCTCCAGGCCCAGCCGTCGGCAGAGGCTACCCGCTGTGCGGTTGCGCACCACCACTTCCAAAGGCAGGATGTGCAAGGCTCGCACCTGCATCTCGGTGGGGCCGGTTTGGGCCAAGAAATGGTTGGGGATCCCTTGCTGCGCCAGGTAGGCAAACACATGGCTGGAGACGGTGCAATTCACCTCTCCCTTGCCGGCGATGGATCCCCGCTTTTGGGCGTTGAAGGCGGTGGCGTCGTCTTTGTATTGGCAAAGATAAACCCTGGGATCGGCAGTGCGGTAGATGCGCTTGGCCTTGCCCTCGTAGAGCAGCTCTTGGGGGGAGAATGGCATACGCTAACCCCTAGTATCCGGCCAGCCGTCCGCGGATCCCTTGCCAGAAGGTGATGGCCAAGATGCGCAGATCCAGCCACAGCGACCAGTTTTGCACGTAATAGAGATCATACTGGGTGCGGCGGGCAATGCTGGTATCTCCCCGCAGGCCGTGGATCTGGGCCCAGCCGGTGAGGCCACTTTTTACCAAATGCCGATCCGGATACTTGGGGATCTCCTGGCTAAACTGCTCGACAAAGTAGGGCCGCTCTGGGCGGGGGCCCACTAGGCTCATTTCCCCTTTCAGGACGTTCCACAGTTGGGGCAGCTCGTCCAGGTTGGTGCGGCGCAAAAAGGCTCCTATCTTGGTTCGGCGCGGATCCCCGGGGCGCGTCCAGCCCGGCTGGCCGGCTGCCTCAGCATCCACTCGCATGGTGCGGAACTTGGCAATCCAAAAGCGACGCCCGTCCAAGCTCACCCGCTCTTGCCAATACAGAATGGGGCCAGGACTGCTGCAGGCTACCAGCAGGGCAATAATCAAAAACAGAGGGCTAAGCAAGATCAGGCCCAGGGAAGCTCCCAGGATGTCTACAGCTCGCTTGAAGAACCGGTTGTGGGCGTAGCGCAAAGGGGGCTGACGCAGAGTTAGCAGCGGGATCCCGTCGAGAGACTGCAGGCTGAAGTTCACCGTTAAAAAACTTAAGATATCCGGCACCAAGCGCACCTGCACCGACAACGCTTGCAAACTGAGCAATAGAGGAGCAGTTGCCAGCTCCGGTTGCCCAAACCACACCTCTTGCACTTCTGGGTGAGCTTGCAGATAGGCGATCAAATGGGCCAGATCCAGCCGCTCGAGAGCCGACCAGGAAGGCTCAAGCTGACTGCACAAGCAGGAGAGGGTTCCTCGGGATGAGCCGGACAGAGTCCTGGCGGCAGACTTAACCCCGTCAGAGGTAGGGCGGGCGGTGTTTAGTACTGGATATGAATCTTGACAGGGATCCCCATTTTGAGATGGGGGATCTTCCTCAAAAGAGCCTTGCTCTACGCCTGCCCAGGCGACTACCTGGAAGCCCAACTGCGGGGATCGCTGCAATCGCTCCAACACTTCCGCCAACACCGACCAGGATCCCACCCAGATGACCTGCCGCCGACCGTAGCCCCTAGAGCACAACCAGCCCATACCCAGCCGCAACCCCACCCGTACCAAAGTCAAACTCAGCAGAGCCAACAAGCCGGCGTAGCCCACCACCAGCCGCGACAAAGAGACCGAGCGAACGAAAAAGGCCCCTGCCAGCACCAAACCAAACGTCAATCCCAACCCCACCAGCAAACTGGCCCATTCTTCAAAGCGAGACAAGCGCTTCGACTCACCGTATCCGCCTAAGCCCGCCTGAATGCCCCAATAACTGAGGGCGGTCAACAATCCCAAGGCCGCGTAGACATCCCAAGGCAAGAGCTGATGAGGACGCAAGCTGCGCAGCCAGTAGCCCGCCCCAAAGGCCAACCAAATACAAAGGCCATCGCCAAAACAGGCCAAGGGCACCCACAAACGATGCAGATCCAGACGAGTTTTATAGCCGCGTTCGGCCAAGGGTTATCTCCTTCGGCATCAAGACTGTTGACAATCTTACAGAAAAGATTGTGCATCTGAGGCTATTGGACAAGATCAGTGTTGACCAAAACTTGAATGGGTAGCCCTCACCAGATAATTCTATTGACGGCCCTTCCCAGCTTCAAAGGACTTCATGCTGCTGACACAAAATAAGTTCTTTAAGTAATTGGGATCCTCATCATGCAAGAGATAAAAATCCCTGTTGAGTGGGTTAAGTACCGTCGGAAAAGGCTGTTGTAGAAACTACCAGAATTGCAGACATTGGATGTCGAAACATGAGAAGAGTTTAAGCAATGATCAAAGTGCAGTCTGAGAACAGCAATGATGACAGGATACTACGATTTCGTTGCCGGGCCGGCTACTGCCAGCAGAGATACACCAAAGGGCAGAGAAAACTTAGGTATCAGATAGGCTTCTGCAGCAAAAATACCCGTCAGCAGTCGATTGAGCCAAAGCGGCGGCATTTTCAGATCTTGGCTTTCCCTCAGGCGAAGCACTTTCTGCATTATGCGGATCCCTGAAATGATTGGGAAAAGAAAACTGTTGAAGAAAACAAGGGTATAAACTTCTAGACCTGAGCTTTTAAGCAACGACAAAAGTTGCCCGCGGGTATATCGTCTCTTGTGATGATTAAGCTCATCATGTAAACTCCACAGCCACGGATAAGCCGGAACAGTTACAACTAAGTAGCCAGATGGGGTTAACCTTTGACTGAGGGCTAGGAGAGCTTCTTTGTCATTCTCCAGATGCTCCAGCACATCCAGCAAAGCAATCAAATCAAATCGTTGAGAACCAAAGGGGATCCGGTTTGGCAACTCCCCCTCTGCCACGATCCCAATACCGCGAGCTTGGGCCAGCGGCAGTGCAATTTCACTCTTTTCCATAGCCCAAACTTTGCCAAATCTGGACAACATCTCCAGGTTGCCGCCGCTACCACAGCCAGCTTCCAAAATATAAGCAGAGGGGGGAAGCGACAGGGATCCAATAACCCGACTCAGAATGTGACGGCGACCCAAAAACCACCAATGCCGGTCTTCCAAGCCTGCCATTTGCTCATAAGCTTCGGGATCCATACCCGTAACCCAACAAAAGATCAAAAACAGGATTAGCCGCAGAAGGGGTTAGCAGAGCATATCTATCTAAACTAAGTTTAGGGGGATAATCGAGCCTTTCCCCAGCGATGCTTGCGATACCAGGCCGCCACGTGGGGACACCACGCTTCAAAGTGGGGCCAAATCAGTTCACACAGATGTTGAATTTCTCGTTGAGCATCTTCTTTGGCTCGTAAATCCAAAAAATGCATTAGACTACGGCAATTGAAAGAGACCACGAAGTGTTGTCGGATCCCGTAGCCAATGATGTTACGGGCATCTTCATAGGGCAATCCGCACTCTTCTACCAGGCGATAATAAGCAATGGCCTGGCTGCGATATTGCGCAAGAATGATATCCAAAGCTGCGGGGGAGATGGGCCTAAAGCCTTGGCGGGTTTTGGCCTTGCCCTCTTTGACGCTGGCAGGAACGTAAAACAAAGTTTCCAGCTCTTGCAAAGACAAGGAGGACTCCGTCCCGCCACTGTGCTCCGCAATGTGCTCCGCACCGCTGTCGCGATAGGCCTCCGGCCCGCTGACGCGATCGCTGACGCAACCGTAGCCGGTCTCGCCAACAGGAGCAGCAGTCTCGGTTGTGCTCCGCACCGCTGACGCGAACAAGAGCTTTTTGCCCAAATCGGCAATTTGCTGGCCTGTATATCGGAAGGATTGAACATCAAAAGAAATTCCCACCCGATGAGTACGGGCCTGTTGCATGACGGCATGGGGAAAATAGCCTACCCCAAACGTGATCTGAGGATGCTCTAGAGGCCCATAGTGGCCACGGTTGCCCTCCAGCAAATGCCGCACCACGGCCTCTCCATACTTTTCCGGGATCCGGCTTTCTGAGGTGACAAAATCAGGGCTGTAATCCTGGTGCATTGCCTGGTAGATGACCCGTTCTGGATCTGGGGTTTGATTCAGCACCACAACTTGAAACAAAGCATCCACAGGCTGCATCCCCTAGTGCTTCGCACCGCATGTTAGGATTCTGAGATCCTTGTAAGATCATATTGGCAGCGGAGAACGCCAACGGCATTGGCCTGCTCCACCACAGAGCATATTCCCTATCTGCCCCCACCCTGAGGTATTCCTTAACTCAGTGTAAGGAGAAGAGAGCATGACTCTAGTCAATAATAAGCTCAACTATACTGAAAATAATGTATAATATGTTCAGTACGGATTACTACCAGTTGATCTTTCTGTTTA